>JAAXKN010000011.1:21592-41402 GCA_025612375.1 Ignavibacteria bacterium | reverse complement strand
TATTCCAACCCCCAGGTAGGACAGGAAAACCCGGAACTCTACAGAAGAAACTTCGGTCTTTCTCTCTGGAAAGCAGGTTACGACGGCTGTATGGATTACGCTTACCAGAAATTCTATAACAGCGAGTGGAATGACTTTGATAACTCACGCTACCGTGAGGAAACTTTCACGTATGCTACCAGCAACGGTATTATCGGAACAATCGAGTGGGACGGCTTCCGTGAAGGTGTTGATGACGTGAGATACTTGTCAACCCTCTTAAACAAAATAGACGCACTCAAAAAAGCAGGAAAAGACGTTACTGAAGCCGAGGCTTTCGTCAACAGCATAGACCCTGCAAAAGATATGGATCAGACAAGAAGCCAGATTATAGACGAGATACTGAAGCTCAATGGAACTACAACTACAGGAGTTGAGACCGTAAAATCAACAGCACCGGGAGACTACAAGCTGGATCAGAACTATCCTAATCCTTTCAATCCATCGACAAAGATCAGCTATACCATTCCCCAGAACTCGATGGTAACTCTCAAGGTGTTCGACATACTGGGCAAAGAAGTGGCAACACTGGTCAACGAGCAGAAGGCACCGGGCAGCTATGAGGTAACTTTCGACGGGACAAATCTTACAAGCGGCATGTACGTATATGAACTGAAGACGAACAACTTCGTCCAGAACAGAAAAATGATGCTCGTGAAGTAACACGCTCTGAAAAGTAAGTTAAACAAAAAAAGCCTTAACAGTTAGAACATATCTGTTAAGGCTTTTTCTTTTGTTAAAGAGCCGATTCTTATAAATTAAATCTTATTCTAAGCCAGTCGTATGCGGCATTGATTTCCTTGGTTTTCCTTTCCGCCAGTTCAATTAGTTCCTCTCCCAGGCTTGCCACTTTGTCTGGATGGTATTTTGCCATTTCATCAATGTATCTTTTCCTTATTTCAGACTTGGTTACCTTTCCCCTCAGGCCAAGAATTGCGCCGAAATACCGCGTCTTTTCTTCATCTGTGGAATCAGAAAAACTGAACTGGTATTCTTCCTTTTTATTTCCGGAGGAGTAACTTTCTTCAGAGGAGGCTGTTTTTTCGCTTTTTTCAGACTTTCCCTTCTTTTTGTCATTCCTGCTGTGTTTTTTCCACTTCTCCTTGCTTGAGCCCGCAGCGCTGAAAATGGCGCGGTAGAGTTCGCTTTTTCCCGTCGTTTTATCCAGGTAATCGAGTATAGTGAGATTAAGGTTGTTCCAGTCTGTCAGCCTTAGCTTTTCAGCCGACTGCACGAGGAGCTTATCGGCTGCTACCGGTGCGAGATTAAGCCTTATTTTCTTCAGGCGGTTAGAGTCTGCAACAGGAGTTGCAATCTTAAAAACATGCGTTATCCACTTGTCGTCTGCCGCGTGGAGTATCAGGTTATAAAGGATCAGGTAGTCTGTAATTACACTACCCGCGGGCTGCTTTTCAATGAGTGCATTGGAAAGACAGATGCACTGCAGGCGCCCCGAGGCTGAAAAGATAAATTCATTCAGAGTCTGGTCAATATCCAGATTAAACCACTTAAGGAATACGGTATTTACGGCAGGCGTCCAGAAATGATTCTTGAACTCGATTGCCTGGCGTATATTGTGAGTAAGATAGCTGAATGAGAAATCCGAAAGCCCGCTTTGAACTGAAGCCAGAGCGCTCCAGATCTGGGAATAAACTTCATCGTATATGTCAAAGGCCTCTTCGTATCTGTCCATGCTGAACAGGAGGTCAGCTGCATCTCTTAACTTGGAAATGTCACCCATTTAATAAAGTATTAATTTTGAAAGAATGAATTTAGTAATACTTTAAGAAATAAAAAAGGTCACCTGTAAAATGGTTCATACAGCCTTTATCCTCTCCCAGAGCCTTGAGGCATGATTCCGGGCTTTTTCATAAATCAGGCTTGTCTCGAAAGGGAATTCTCCCGATTCCAGCACAATCTGCCCGTTAATTATCACCGTTTCCACATTGTCTGAGGAAAGCCCGTAGATGAGGTGCCCGGCAAGATTATCTGAGACTACAGGTGTAGGAGAGTCGTAATTAAAAATAACAAGGTCCGCGGTAAAGCCTTGTTCAACCTTGCCGAAATAACTGCCGAAGTACCTTTCCAGAATAAGGTTTCCATTCTGCAGGGCCTGAAGAAGACGGTTTATTGTCAGGGGTGACTTTGCATCCGAGCTTTTGAAGAACCCCATTTTCAGCTCTTCCAGCATATCGGATCCTATGCCGTCAGTGCCCAGTGCGAGGTTATCTATAAGGTTCAGTTTGTCTGAATAACCAACTGAGTTATTCATGTTTGACCGCGGGTTGTGCACAAGAAAAGAGTTATGCTTATTTATTAGTTCCAATTCACTTTTATTAAGGTGCACTCCGTGAGCCAGGATTGCCTTTTCGTTAAGAAGCCCGAAACTCTCAAGGCGTTCGGCTATGTCAAGATCATAATAGCAGTGCGAATACGAAGAGTCAAATCCGTCCTCGGCTGCATGAATGTGAATGCCTCTGTTTGTCCTGCTGACAGCCTCTTGAAGCATCTTTAAGGTTTCATTGCTCAGTGTAAAGAGTGCATGTGCCCCGATTGCGCCCTCAATTAGCCTGCCTTCTTTATCCTGAAGTCCCCCGCAGTCAAGGCTTTCTATAAATTCAACCGACTCTTCCAGGCCTTCTAAAGCCCCGGGCTTTCCGTTTCTGTCTGTAACCTCATAGCACAAAATGCCCCTGAGTCCCGCCTCCATAAAACAGCTCATAAGCGTGGAAAGGGAGCCCTTAATAAATGACGGCGAGGCATTGTGATCAATTACTGCCGTGGTGCCGCATTTTATGGCCTCCAGCGCTCCTGTAATCCCGCTGTAGTATAGCGATTCTTTATCCAGGGCGCCGTCAAGCTTCCACCAGAGGTTTTTAAGTATGCCTGTAAAATCCTTTGATGGCCTGATACCGGCTAAAATGCCTCTTGCCAGCACGGAATAAAAGTGATTGTGCGAGCATACAAGACCGGGGCATACGTATTTCCCGCTGCAGTCAATTACTTTTACGTCCCGGGTTTCCTGCTGTGTGTAGTGCCCTTTTGAGGCTACCTTATTGCCTTTAATCACCACGTCCAGATTGTTCTCCACCTGCGGGGGATAAAGGTTTATTACGTTTGCATTTTTCAGTATTATCATCTCTGATGCCCTCCCGGGAATAGATCCTTCATCGGGCTGCCGGGTATAAGATACCTGTAGTTTTTAATTATCAGCACTATGGTTCTTATGAACCGATGAAATGCCTCATCCTGCAGGTTTTCTTCAAATGAAGTGCAGATTACTTCACCGGATCTGTCCAGCATTATAAGCCCTGTCTCACCTTTATATCTTGCTGCGGCTGAAGCCCCGGGATTTGATAGATCAAGGAAGAACCCGCTGTTCCGGCTTTCATTAAAAGACTTTTCATCATAAAAGAGTGTGAGCTTATCTTTATATGGAGCACCTTCATGGGGACAGAAGGTTTCACAGTTGCCGCAGCTGTTGCAAAGGCTGTCTATGTGAAGTATCTGATACTTATCCCGGAAGAGGCCCGCGTCTTCAGTTAATATCCTGGCATTGGCACGGTTGGGGCATACCTCAGCACATATGCCGCAGAGCAGATTGCAGCTAAGGCATCTGCCGGCTTCCTCCTTGTCGGATTCCGGACTGCCAGTGCTTGTATTTCCTCTGAGCTCTATGATTCCGGATAAATCTGTGTCCCTTCTTGCAGGGTCTTCCAGAGACAGTATCCCTTCTTTTTTAATTATGTATTCCGCCGTTTTCTTTCCGTCAGAAATCGCATTTATTACGCTTGAAGGGCCTCTTAGAGTGTCCCCGCCGGTAAATACATTTTCAAGCCTTGTCTCGTTTGAAGCATTGTTGACGCCCGGGCTATGGGCTTCATCTCCAATTAAATTGTTTCTCCTCAGTATTTCATAGTCCGTATGCTCTCCAATTGCTGAAATGACGCTCTCAGCTTCAATCTCCTCAAAAGAACCCTTTACAGCTTTTATTCCCATGCGCCCGTCAGCCCCGGGCTGTGAGAGTTCCATTACCTGGCATTTGAGAATGTTGCCCTTAAACTCTAAAGGCAGGAGGAGTTCCTTAACTGTTATCCCTTCGCTTAAGGCTGCCTCAAGCTCCTCTTTATCGGCCGGCATGAATTCCATTGTCCTGCGGTAAACAATAATTACTTTTTCAACTCCTTCCACCTTTCTTGCGGCCCTTGCAGAATCCATCGCTGAATTGCCTCCGCCGATTACAGCTATAGTCCTGCCGAGCGGAAGCCTTGTGCCTGCATTAAATGACCTTAAAAACTCAATTGCATTAAAAATCCTTCCGTTTCCTATGATGCCATGCCCGGCTGAGAGGGAAGCTCCTATGGCAACGTATATATATATGAAACCTTCGTCTTTTAATTTCCTGATTGAGAAATTTTCATCCGCGTTGAAAACAAATTTAACTCCGTGCCTTCTTACAAACTCAACGTCTTTATCTATTGCACTTTGCGGAATCCTGAAGTTAGGGATTGCGCACCTTACTGTTCCGCCGGCTTTTGCGCTTGCCTCAAAAACCGTGACCTCAAAGCCTGCCTTCCGGAGGAAATATGCTGCCGAAAGGCCCGCCGGCCCGGCGCCTATTACGGCTGCCTTAATCCCGTTCGGCTTTAACGTTAACTTCCCCCTGGCTTCTTCCAAATACTCTATATACCCTTTTTCAGCGGCAGACTTCTTCAGCTCTCTTATCTGAACGGGTTCATCGTAGAGGCGCCTTTCGCAGTTCAGCATGCAGCTGTGGTCGCAGATATATCCCGTAATGTTAGGAAGAGGATTTTTCCTTACTATGAGCTCAAAAGCCTTGCCGTAGCTGCCTTCTTTAATAATCCTTATGTATTCCGGAATGTCCTGGTTAACCGGGCAGGCCTCAGCGCAGGGTGAGACGAAGCAGTCAAACATTTTTAGTTTTGAGGTAACTTTGGGCGCCCAAACGCTTTTTTTTGATTTGCTGTATTCAGGATTAACTAATGATTCATCTGCCAGCACTTTTAATTTTTTTATATCCAGCACCTCTTTTATGGGAACACTAAGCAGGCTGCTGTCTTCTATTATGTCCGCCATCTGTTTAAGGCGCATGTATCCGCCGGGCTTTAAGAGGTCTGTTACCAGTGTAACAGGATAAATTCCGGCTTCAAGTATTGGTAATACATTTCTGGCTGCTGCTCCTCCCGAAAAGGATATATTTATCCTGCCACAAAACTCATTAGCCAGTATATACGCAAGATTCATTGTAAGGGGGAACAGCGTTCTACCCGACATGTACATCCGGCTTTCATTAAATCTGTGTTTATTGTTATCTACCGGAAGCGTATTGGATAGCTTTATGCCGAAGGTCCTGCCTGAATCTTCTGAAAATGATTTTAAGCTCTTGATTAAGCTTACGGCCTCAGAAAAGCCCAGGTCATGTTCAAAAGAACTTTTATCCAGTGAAAATCTGCGCGATGGGGAATTAAGGATTTCTTCAACTCTTCCGTATCCCAAGAGCGTCGGGTTCATCTTGATAAATGTATTAAGCTCCTTTTCCTTTATGAGGTATTTAGCTATCCTTTTTATTTCGCCCGGAGGGCATCCGTGCATGGTGGAAAGTGTAACCGAGTCAGAGACTTTTGAGGAGATGTTTTCAAAATGGTTTATTATTCTTTCTGTAAGTTTCCACGAGCCGTTATTTTTAATGGAGTCACTGAAAGCCCGGAACGGCCTGCTCTGAGTAAGCAGGAGAACTGTATTTCTGTATTCATCAAAAAGATCGTCTTTAGAGGCATCTTTCAGGCCCTCAATAAATCCGTCCATTTCATCAGACATAATTCCTTCAAGATCATAACCCACGCTCATGTTGAAAATGAACGTTTTCTGTGATATGTCTGAAAATCCGAATGCGGCATTTAGAAAATGAATCAGGAACCAGCCCTTCAGGTATTCCCCGTATGAATCCTTAAGGCATAATTCCTGCGACCACTCCACGTTATAGGCTTCATCCTCGGCATCAATACAGGGCTTCGTCACCTTTATATTGTCCAGCCTCTGAACGGTTTTAAGCTCAAAGAATCTTGCGCCGCAAAGAAAAGCTGCGGCAAGGTTCTGCGACATCTGTGTATGGGGGCCTGCAGCAGGGCCTAGAGGGAGGTCCAGCCTCTGACTGAAAATACTTGCTGAAGAAACATTCCTCTTGTAAAAGAATTTCTCTTCAGGTATTCCGAAAATGGACTTATCATAAACGTATTCGCCCAAAATCCATTCAAGCTGATCCTTCAGGGCAACGGGCTTCATGCATTCGGACATAATCAGGCTCCTTGAAAATATTCAACTAAAGAGCATTTAATGACTGAGAAATAAGCCGGCTGAAATCTTCGGTCAGAACGGAAAGTAATAGACAATATAAAAAGATTTTTTAAAATAAACCCGGCTTAAATTTTCTTCGCCCGGAGAGTTGCTATTAAAGAAAAAACTTATATTTTTCAGGTTACACCTGAAATGATTATCAGTTATTGCGGGTAAAATGATATCAATGGCTTTAATATTTTTAATATAACAGATCATTTTTAGAAAACTTCCTTTAGATAATGCCGGTCAGTATAAAACCATAAAAGGATTATATATGGAACTTGCAAAAAGGATTTTCGAACGCGCCTTAAGATATCAGGAGTATACTGCAGAGAACCTTTCAAAATTAGTGAGATGTAAATCTCTAAGCACAAAGGAAGAATCTGCTGCCCTCGAACTTCAAAGAATGATGACTGAGGCAGGCTTTGACGAAGTTAAAACCGACGGCCTCGGAAACGTTATCGGAAGGATCGGCTCCGGCAGCCATGTACTCGCCTTTGATGCCCATATCGATACGGTTGATACCGGCAGTCTTTCTAACTGGCACTTTGATCCCTTCGGCGGCGAAATTAAAAACGGGTTTGTCCACGGCCGGGGCACAGTCGACCAGAAAGGAGGCGCCGCAGCCTTCGTTACCGCGGGAAGAATCATTAAGGAACTGGGTCTGTCAGAAGGTAAAACAATTTATTTTACGGGTTCGGTTATGGAGGAGGACTGCGACGGTCTGTGCTGGAAATACATAATTGAGGAAGACAAAATAAAACCTGATTTTGTTGTCGTAACTGAACCCACAAACCTCAATATATACCGCGGTCAAAGAGGACGAATGGAAATTGAAATTACTTTCCACGGCCTCTCTTCACACGGAAGCGCCCCGGAAAGGGGAATAAACGCAATCTATATGGGCTCAAGAACAGCCCTTAAAGTTGAATTCCTGAATAAATTCCTTACCGGAGACGGCTTTCTGGGAAAAGGCTCTCTTAGCGTTACTGAGTTTGTCTCATCAAGCCCTTCACTGTGCGCTGTAGCAGACTATAGCAAAATTCACCTGGACAGAAGGCTCACCTGGGGTGAAGACCGTCAGGTGGCACTTAGTGAGATAGAGGAACTCATAATGGATATGAACGCAAAGGCTGAGGTGCTACAGTATAAAGAGAAGGCTTATACGGGCCTGGAATACGGAATGGAAAAATACTACCCGACCTGGAAGCTTGAAGAGGACCACCCTTTGATACAAAAGGGAAAAGAAGTCTTCTGTGAACTCTTTAATTTAGAGCCCACGGTTGACAAGTGGACTTTCTCTACAAACGGCGTCGTTATTAACGGGATCTACGGAATTCCTGTCCTCGGCTTCGGCCCCGGCAATGAGGTAATGGCCCACGCCCCTGATGAAAAGGTCGCGCTTGAGGACCTGTTTAAGGCGTCTGCATTTTATGCTTATCTGCCGGCTAAAGTGTAAGGCATTCATATATGTAAAAGTAATCCGGGAGCAATTATGGTTTCCAATCTTTTCAGAAAGCATTTCCTGAGTGACGATGACTGGACAAGGCAGGAACTTGATACTGCTTTTGAGACCGCATTCGACTTAAAGAAAATGTTCGCCCGCGGCCAGGCACACAGGTTCCTTCAGGATAAAACACTGTTCAACATATTCTTTGAACAATCAACCCGAACGCGCAACTCCATGGAAGCCGGTATGACACAGCTGGGCGGCCACGCACACGACCTTACGGCAGACAAAATGCAGATCTCACACGGAGAGTCGGCAAAGGATACCGCAATCATTCTCTCCCGAATGGGCCACGGAATTGCCTGCCGCAACTGCTTCTACGGGACGGGGAAGAAATACCTTGACGTGATGGCAAGGTACGCAACAGTGCCCGTTATGTCGCTCCAGGATGACGTCTACCACCCCTTCCAGGGACTGGCGGACCTGATGACAATATTCGAACACTTCGGGCGCAATACCAAAGGGCTTAAGGTTGCAGTTTCATGGGCATACGCCGATACACACTCAAAACCCCTTTCTGTTCCGCAGACTCAGGCGCTCCTTTTTCCCAGATACGGAATTAATGTAACCGTGGCGCACCCGGAGGAGTTCCCGCTGAGCAGAAACATTATGGAAAAGGCCTGTAAAAATGCAGAAGCCGGGGGCGGAAGCATCAGGTTTACAAACAATATGGACGAGGCTTTCGAAGGAGCCGATATAGTGATTCCAAAGAACTGGGGCGGCTTCGGGCGCTACAGCGTTGAAGACTATCTCCTTAATGAGGAAGAATGCAAAAAGGAAATGAAGGAAAACCTCATGAAATACAAAAGCTGGATATGCGACGAAAGAAGAATAAAGCTTGCCTCCAAAGGCGTAAAGCTCATGCACGCACTTCCGGCAGACCGCGGGCACGAGGTTACAGATGAAATACTGGATAACCCGGAAATCTCAATCATTTACGACGAGGCCGAAAACCGCCTCCACACCGCCAAAGCCATTATGGCACTGACGATGTAAAAAACATTCATGAGATATGACATAAAATTTATTTGAGTCCATACAATGAAAGACGGCTTTTACTATATCTGCTCACTCTGCGGCAGAACGTACCCCATTTCCAGAGATATTATGCTCTGCTCCCAGTGCCGGGAAGGTGACCTTAAGGGAAAACCCCTAAAAGGCGTCCTGAAGGTTATGCTCCCTGAATATTTGTGGAATTCAAAAAGCCCGGGGGATCAATTCGATATCTTTGACTACCTGCCCGTGGAAAGGGAGTTCTTCCCTGAGTTTCCGGTCGGGAATACACCCCTTGTAAAAGCCCGTAACCTGGAAGACAGACTTGGCGTAAATAACATCTTCCTGAAATTTGACGGCACTAACCCGACGGGGTCATATAAGGACAGGGCATCATACCTCGTCTCGGCACTTGCAAAAAAATGGGGCGAAAATAAAATCGTTATTGCCTCAACCGGCAACGCGGCTTCCTCAATGTCCGGCATTGCAGCCCAGGCAGGGCAGAAGGTATTTGTCTTTATTCCCTCCGGCGCACCAAAGGCCAAGCTCATTCAGTGCCTCCAGTACGGAGCCACACTTATTCCGGTCAAAGGCTCTTACGACGATGCATTTGACCTGTCGCTCGGGTTTTCGGCCATGACGGGCTTCCTGAGCAGAAATACTGCCTATAATCCGATGACGCTAGAGGGGAAGAAAACTGCTGCCTTTGAGATAGTCAGACAGATGCATGGAAGACGCCTCAGCAACGTCTTCCTTCCGGTTGGCGACGGGGTCATTCTTAGCGGCATAATTAAAGGATTTATGGACATGAAATTCCTGGGCCTCATCGAAGAAATCCCCCGTATTATCGGCGTCCAGGCCGAGAAAAGCTCATTTATCTATAAGGCGTTTTGTGAAAATATTTACGATCTGAACTATATTGCTGAGACTGCGGCAGATTCCATATCCGTCAATGTGGCCCGGAATGCCCGGACTGCAGTAAAAGACCTTAAGGACGTAAATGGCAGGATGGTGCTTGTAGGCGACAGCGAAATACTGGATGCGCAGAAAATGGTCTCTGAATCTTCAGGCATATTTGCAGAACCTTCCTCGGCAGCCGCATTCGCGGGATTTATTAAAATGAAAGACGACATCTCTGCGTCGGATAATTCTGTCATACCTCTTACGGGACACGGCCTGAAGGACATTGAAGTTTCCTCAAAAAATCTTAAATTTCCCGGGGTTTTTGAACCCGATTTGAATTACATAATTAAGAATCTTGGATTAATGGAAAGTCTGTTAATATAATGGTTTCCGGAGCTAATAAGAACAAGTTGTCGGGAGTAATACTTGCAGCCGGGTTTTCTTCAAGAATGAATGCCTGGAAAATGGAACTGAATATAAAAGGCCGCCCGCTCCTCTATTATACAATAAGGCCGATGCTGGAAGTTTGCAGTGAGGTAATTATTGTAGGCGGATACAGCATTGAAAAGCTCTCGGAACTGATAGATCAAATCTCGCGCACCCTGGGGCCTGAAAAGGGAAAGATCAGGCTTGTTAAAAATGAGGATTTCCGGAAGGGAATGTTCTCCTCTGTCAAAAAGGGGCTTCAGGAGGTAAATGACATCTGTGACGGCATTTTTATTATGCCGGGGGATATGCCCTTTGTTAGGCTTGATACGTATAAAAAACTTTCAGCTTTACTTTCATCTGAAAATGAAAATGATATACTGTTTCCTACTGCTCTGATAAATACTGAAGATGGAGGCACGCGCTGGAAAAAAGGGCATCCTGTTCTCTTAAGCGGCAGGGTAAAGGACCTGATAATAAAAAACGACAATGATGCCGTTTTCAGGGACGTGCTCAGGCCATTCAGCTTTGAGCTTTGCCCTGTTGAGGACAAGGGGATATGCTTCGATATTGATGACGAAACGGATCTGGAAAAAGCTCTTTCATACCTGGATAACAGCTATAAATATTCTTAAACAATGTTATTCTTACACTAAGGGGGTATCACTATGATCAGCCTTGAAGTAAATGAAAAGGCCCGCAGGAATAATATTCAAAGGTGCAGGGAAAGAAATATTATTATCCCTTCATTTCTTCAGATGAAAAACCCTGAGGCTGTTCCTGAAAAGGTCAAAGAGTCTCTTAAGCAAACCGCGATGAAGGATATAAATCCCCTTAACCTTTTCCGCATCACGTGGAAAAATGAACCCAAGGAAAAAGGGGGACTTTTCTCAGGCGTAAATTTCCTGGAGTTCCCAGAGGAGTTTACAGGCGTTAAGGCCAGAATTATAGCCCTTGTAGGCAAGTGGTTCCCAATAGGCGCCCATAAGGTGGGGGCAGCATTCGGATGCCTCGTGCCGCAGCTCGTAACGGGTAACTTCGACTCCACATGGCAGAAAGCCGTATGGCCGTCCACCGGAAATTACTGCCGCGGAGGAGCCTTTAACTCCGCCCTCCTTGGCTGCCAGTCCATTGCAATTCTGCCCGAAGGAATGAGCATTGAACGCTTTAACTGGCTTAAAAACCTCTCAGGAGAGGTTATTGCAACCCCGGGAAGTGAAAGCAACGTTAAGGAGATTTTCGATAAATGTAAGGAGATTAAAAAAGAAAGGCCCGAGGCCGTTATATTTAACCAGTTTGACGAGCCGGGCAACTACCTCTGGCATTATGAGGTTACGGGCAGCGCAATTTCCGAACTTTACGGGCTCCTGAAGAAAAAAAACAGCAGGCTTAATATTGCGGCTTTTGTCTCCTCAACTGGCTCTGCCGGAACAATTGCCGCTGGCGACTGCCTGAAGGATATGTACCCTTCGGTTAAAATTGCGGCAACGGAAGCACTCCAGTGCCCCACACTCATGATGAACGGCTTCGGAAGCCACAGGATCGAGGGAATAGGGGATAAACACGTCCCCTGGATTCATAACGTGCGCAATACGGACCTTGTAGTGGATGTTGATGATAATGCCTGCATAAGCCTCTTCAGGCTCTTTAACGAGCCCCTGGGGCGCGAATTCATGATCAGAGAGGGAATCCCTGCAGATCTCGTCCTGAAGCTTAAACTCGCGGGTATTTCGGGCGTTGCAAACCTCATTTCGGCTGTCAAAGTAGCCCGGTACTATGAACTTTCAGAAAACGATATTATTTTTACTGTCCTGACGGATTCATCTGATCTCTATAATTCCAGAATCCGTGAGCTAAGAGCTTCAGACGGGGAGTTTACGCTGAGAGAGGCCTCAAGGGCATTCGACACATACTTAACACCCTCGGCGGACATTTCATACGTTAAGGAGCTTAATTATTACGACAGGAAAAAAATCCATAACTTGAAGTATTTTACCTGGGTCGAGCAGCAGAATAAGAGTCTCCATGAACTTAACCTTCAGTGGAACGACCCGGAATACTGGAACAGTATTAAAAGACAGGCGGGTGAAATTGACCGCCTGATTGAAGATTTTAACAAAGAGGTTTCATGCATATGATAGAGGTTTTAGAAGAGCTTCAGAAAAGAGTAAAAGATAATAAAGCGTCGGTTCTTGTTACAATTATCAGCTCACGCGGAAGTTCTCCCGGAAAGCCGGGCTTTAAGATGCTGATAGGCGAAGAGGGGAGAATTAAGGGTACTATCGGAGGCGGGGGACCGGAGTTCTACGCAATTAAAAGGGGCAGGGAGCTCATGGCCCTGAGAATAAACTTTGTAACTGAAACCCTCGTCTTAAGAGAGTCCGCGTCAGAAGGCGGCAATACAAACCTCAGGGAAGACGGGAAAATCGAGATTCCCTCGCTCTGCGGGGGCGAGGTTACGCTCTTCTATGAAGTCTTCAACCCTGCAAATCTGCTCTACATTTTCGGCGCAGGGCACGTGGGGCAGGCTGTAGCCCGTATGGGTAAATTATTAAACTATAACGTCATTATGCTCGATAACAGGGAGGACATTTTAGGTGAGGTTCCCCCTACCTGTTACAATGAAAAGCATTA
This sequence comes from Ignavibacteria bacterium, assembly GCA_025612375.1. Lineage (NCBI taxonomy): Bacteria > Pseudomonadati > Ignavibacteriota > Ignavibacteria > Ignavibacteria bacterium. The sequence goes on along the minus strand of JAAXKN010000011.1, from coordinate 28,540 downwards.
TACCGATTTCCCGAAACTGCCGTCTGAGGCAAATGCTCCTTTTGACGTTAATACGCAAGGCTTTGCACTGATCGTTACACATAACCATTTAAATGACATGAATGTTCTTCATTACCTTTATAGGAATTATCCCGGTATGAAATATATCGGACTCATCGGCTCAGTACGTAAGGTGAAGGAGGCCGTGGCGTTTGTAAACAAGGAACTTGGCGGCGGCGTTGACTTCAGGAACCTTTATGCACCGGTGGGCCTCGACCTTGGGGGCAATACCCCGGATGAAATTGCACTGAGCATTTTGTCCGAAATTCAGGCCCTTAAACATGGTAAAGAGGTAAATCACCTGAGGCTGGATTACGGTAAATTTTTATAATTAATTGTTATAAAATTTCGGGAAAATTATATAATTTAACGGAACAAAATCTATTTACTAAACGTCTTAATTACTGATAAAAGGGAATAATGAGGCAGTCTGTTATCCCGGATTTTGTGCCGAAAGTAAATATTTAAGTGGTTCTTAAATTATTATTACTTATATAGACTTAGGAGCAGCTATTCCTGCGTTTTTCAGTTCTCCGGTTGCTTTTAGCGAATTTCATTTGTCTCCTTAAGCCAATTTTCTGCAAAATCCGGAATCAACAGATCCTCTGTGTCTTACAAATTAAACAAATTAATTGGAGTTATTATGAGGATCCAGCGTTTTTTACTCGTATTTGTTTCTGTTCTATGTCTTTCTTTTACACTGACAGCAGCTCAGCCGGGAGAAGATGAAGTTAAGCAGGCAGTAACAAGTTATGAAAAAGCTATTGATACCAAAAATGTTTCTAACCTCCAGCAGCTTCTGGCTACAAACGCCTCAATCACAACACTCAATAAGATCAACAACAACTTTGCCCAGTATGCAGCATCTGATTATATCAGCTCTGTAAAGTCCGGCAAGATCGGCGGATGGGAAAGAAACCTGACAATCAATTCAGTTGATGTAAACGAAAACCTTGCTATTGCTAAGGTTGAACTTACTGACGCAAGATTAAAACAGGTTGAATATGTTACACTTATGAAGGTTAACGGCAGCTGGAAGATCGTAAATTCAGCTCTTACGGTTGAAAAGAAGTAAGCTCTGACAAGATTTCAATAAAAAATCCCGGCCCCAAAAAAGCCGGGATTTTTTTCTTCCTCACTTTTTAATTTTTACTTTTTAATTTTTAATTGTCCAAATACTTCCCGTATCCCTTCTTTCCCGTTATGCCTGCATTGCTGCCGTAGATAATTCTGCCTCTTAATATTGTAAGCATAACTTTTCCCTTAAAGGTCTCGCCAAAAAACGGAGAGGTTTCACCCTTTGAAAGAAGGTCCTCTTTCCTGAATGTCCACTCTTCACTTTTGTCAATGAGCGTCAGGTCTGCATCCGAACCCTTAAGTATGCACCCCTTCTTGGGGTAGAGCCCGAACCTTAAGGCCGCATTTTTTGAAGTAACCTCAATAAACCTTTTCAGGTCTATGCGCCCTTTTATGAAACCTTCTGAAAATATGGATGGAATAAGTGTCTGTGTGCCCGGAATCCCCCCGTAGTCCATTTGAAAAGAGCCCGAGCTTTTTTCCTTCAGGCTTGCCGGGGCATGATCTGAGGAAACAAAAGAGCACTTCCCGTCCTTCAGGTACTGCCAGAGGCATTCTTTGTCAATCTTATCCTTTACGCCCGGCATGGTCTTTAAGCTTGAGCCTTTGGTTTCATAATCCCTGTAAGTAAAAAAGAGGTAGTGAGGGCACGTCTCATAAGTTATGTCAAGCTTGTCCTTTACCTCATTTATGATCCTGGCCGCAGCCTGCGAACCTACGTGCACAACGTGGAGGCTTCCCTGAACGGCCCTTGTTATTTCAACGGCATTGGCAACGGCAAGTATTTCGGCCATTGCGGGCCTCGACATGTAGTACCTCATGTAGTCGTCGGGCCTGTCCTTTAATACGCCTTCCATCTCTTTAATCAGTTCATAATCTTCCGCGTGCAGAAGTACAGGAAGCGCCAGTTCCTTTGCCTTTTGCATTATCTTAAAGAACTGGTATTTCGTTACCCTGGGATACGTCTGCATCCCCGAGGTAAAGTATGCCTTAAAGCCTTTTACGCCGCGCTCTTTAAGCTCGCACATCGATCTGCCGCAGCTTTCAAAGCTAGACGCGTCCACGCCGCCATTAAATGCATAATCCACGCACGATTCTGTCCTCACGGCCTCCATCTTCAGATCGAAATTATGCACGTTTGTAACCGGCGGAAGTGACGTGCATGGCATGTCAATTACAGTGGTTATCCCACCGGCTGCGGCAGACATGCTGCCGTGGTGGAAATCTTCTCTTTCTGTAAATCCCGGGGTGTCAAAGTGCACGTGAGGATCAATCCCTCCCGGAACTGCAATTATCCCTTCGGCATCAATGATGGACCGTTCCGGCCGATTATTGATCTTCCTTATATCCTCCTCCGTAAGGTCCTTCAGCCTGTAGACTTCTGCACCCGGCATCATGCGCGAGATGTCTTCTTCATAGCCCGTAATCTTATCGGTAAAAAGAATATCAACAACTCTTTCACTTTGCGTGATTTCGTCGTATATGAGGCAGTTCTTTAATATCATAATTACTCCGGCTTTAACAGGCAAGTTAATTATTAGAAATTCAGTTTTCAAGTGCCTCCAGGACCCTTTCAGGCGTAAATGGCGCCCTGAAAAGTCTTCTGCCTGTGGCGTTATAAAAAGCATTTGCAACCGAGGGAAGCGCCCCGTTAATGTTAATCTCGGAAACTGACTTTGCACCAAAGGGCCCCGTCTCCTCGTATGAGTTTACAAGAAATACTTCAATAGAAGGGATGTCGGAGGCCGTCATTACGCCGTACTTTCCGAAGGTATCATTTAAGAGCTTACCTTTTTCGGAAAAATAATAATCTTCAAAAAGCGCGTATGCAAGGCCGCTTACTATTGCTCCCTCTGCCTGCCCCTCGGCAAGCGTGGGGTTAATAGGTATCCCGCAGTCCACAGCGGCAACATACTTCAGAACGCGGATTATTCCCGTTAATGTGTCAACCTCAATTTCCGCAAAATGCGCCGCAAATGGGGGAGGCGACTTGGGCGAGGTATGTGAGGCTGCAGCCTGTATCTGGTACTGGTTTTTTCCGTAGTAGCTGTAGCGGCATATTTCTTCAAAAGTGGCTTTGTATAAACCGTCTTTTGAGACAACCGAGCTGTCGCTTATAATAGCGTTATCCTCTTCAATGTTTAATATCTCGGCTCCGGTTTTTAAGATCTGCCTTCGGATTTCTTCGGCGCATTTTTTTACCGCCTGCCCTGAAAGATAGGTCGTTGAGGATGCATAAGCCCCTTTATCAAAAGGCGTAAAGTCCGTGTCGGATGAAGTAACAATAATCTTGCTTATCGGGGTATCCAGCACCTCGCATGCTATCTGGGAGAGAATAGTGTCAGAGCCCGTTCCAAGATCCGTTGCCCCAACCAGGAGGTTAAAAGACCCGTCGTCATTCATTTTCATATAGGCTGATGCCATATCAACTTCGGGTATGGCACTTCCCTGCATCATGACGCTCATCCCTATTCCTCTTTTGAAACGCCCCTGGTTAAAATCTTTCGAGTAGAGCTTCTTTTTTTCATACCAGTGGGATTCCTTTACCCCGATTGAGATGCATTCATCCAGTGATGATGACCCGACTGTCATTGCAACGCCTTCTTTTCCTTCTCCCAGCGCCTGGAATATTGGGGAAGTCTCGCCCGGCTTTATGGTCCACTTTTTATAAAATTCAATTATGTCGGTCTTTGTATCCTCACAGATCATGTCTACTATCTGTCCCAGGCCGAAATAAGCCTCAGTCGCCCCGTAGCCCCTGTAGGCCCCTCCGCAGGGAAGGTTTGTATAGACCCCTTTTCCCGTAAACTTCAGGTGTTCAATCTTGTTCAAAAGGGGGAGCGTCTTGCTTCCGGCGTTTGACAGTACTGTAAGTGCATGTGATCCGTAGGCACCTGAGTTTTCCAGTGCATCAAGGTGAAGCGCATTTATCCTGCCATCCAGGTCGTAGCCAGCCTTAAAAATTGTCCTGTACTGGTGGCGTGTGCGTGTGGACTTGAAGACTTCACGCCTTGAATATGTGATTTTTGCCGGGCGCTTAGTCCTCCATGTAATTAAGGCCGCAATCGGTTCAAGCAGAACTTCCTGCTTACCCCCGAAGCCTCCACCTATCCTGGGCTTTATTACCCTTATTTTTGCTATCGGGATACCGCAGACCGAAGAGACAATCCTCCTTACATGAAAAGGCACCTGTGTGGTGGAGCGGATTATAAGGCGCCCGCGAGTGTCCAGATAAGTTACCGCCGCGTGCGGCTCCAGAGCGCAGTGCGAGGCGTAAGGCGTGTAGAACGCGGCCTCAAGCTTTCTGGCCGAGGCTTCATACGCTTTCTCAAAGTCCCCGGCTTCGGCTTCCACCTTTGCCGCCACATTTTCAGAAGCATTATAGTAAACGGGAATTTTTGCGTGTGAGCCGTCACCGTCATGAATTACCACGCCTGAAAATTCAGATTGCTCAAAATCTGTCAGGGCCTCCAGAACCCCGTATTTTACTTTTATTTTGCCAAGTGCCTTTTCTGCAATTTCCTTTGTCTCTGCCGCAACGGCGCACACGTTGTCTCCATTAAAACGCATGACGTCATTAAAAAGGCACGTGTCGTAAGGCGACGGCTCGGGGTAACCCTGTCCTGCCGTAGTATAAAGAATTCCGCCTGCATTCTTGTACGAAAGAACTTCAATAACCCCATCCATTTTGCGTGCTTCACTGTCGTCAAGCTCTTCAATTTTGGCGTGGGCATACCCGGAGTGCAGAATGGCTACATAAAGCATATCCTTATACTTAAAGTCGTCGGTATATTTTTCCTCACCCGTAACAAGTGCCATTCCGTCAACTTTTTCTGCCGCCTGGTTTACATATCTGAACATACTGCCTCCGGAGTTTTGGCCTCAGCCGATAGCGTTGCCGCCTTCTCAACGGCTTCCACAATTTTAACGTATCCCGTACAGCGGCACAAGTTTCCGTCAAGGCCGCGCTTTATGTCCTCTTTTGTGGGCTTGTTATCTGTCTCCTTCAGAATGCTGTATGAGGCTATTATCATACCGGGAGAACAGAAGCCGCACTGGTCGGCCCCTGCCTCAACAAAAGCCTTCTGTATCAGGTGTGGGAGGTGAATTGTGCCGATCCCTTTTACGGTTTTGATCTTTTTATCCCTTACGCTCATCGCCAGCACCTGGCATGAGTTTACCGGCTTGTCGTTGAGCAAAACCAGGCAGGCGCCGCATTCGCCCTCGTTGCAGCCGCATTTAACCTCGGTGTAGTCGTTATTTCTTAAGACACTTAAAAGCGTTTCATTGGGCTTTAATTCCAGGTCAATTACGCGGGAGTTTATGTTAAATGGAATTTTCATTTTGCACCTCCTTTAATTCATTAAGAAGATCCATAAAGCAAATGCGCGCTGCATGATCCTTATAGCCAGCGCTGAACCTGTAGTCTTTTGTAAAGCCGGGAGCGATCTGTTTGATTATGCTTTCAACCGGCATGTCGTTTAGCGCATGTCCAATTAACATCTTCTCAGCCTTCAGGAACCTCTTAAACCTTCCTCTTACACCCGTAATTACAAGACGGGCATCTTCTATAATACCTCCTTTAACATTTAGGCCTGCTGCAACTGTAAATAAGGGGTATTCAAACCTTAGTACTGAAAATTTCTTTACTCCTGAGACCAGGTTGGCCTCCTCGTCAATGATGACGTGCTTTATAAGGTGGCGCGTCTTTATTATGCCTGAAGTGACGTATTCTTCTAATGTATATATCTCGGGCTTTTTTCTAAGGATTTCAACTCTTGCCTTCAGGGCAATTAATGGTGCATAAAGGCTCGACCATATTGGGAAATCCTTCAGAGAGCCCCCGAGTGTAATCCTGTTTCTTAAAGGCGTTGAGGCTGCCTGTGAAAGGGCTTCTCCAAGAAGCGTGAGCCTGCCACCGGCTTTTGAGTATTTTACTATGTCGGAGAATGTTGCACCAGAACCGATATAGTGTGAGTTGTCGATAAAGTTAATGTAATTAAGCCCAAGTGCTCCTGTGTCAACAAGCCTCTTTACCGTTGCGGGGCATGTCTTAAGTATTCTTGTTCCTCCTCCGTGGAGAACTGTTCCGGGGCGCCTTATCAACTGCGCCGCCTTTTCGGCTGAAGAGGGGAATTCCCATTCTAAATTTTCCGGCAGCATACTCTTTGCCTTTTATAATTTGTGAATAATTTTTATTTCAGCTTGCTTAAAAGCTTCCTTGAAGCCTCATTGCCTTTTTTCATCAGATACTCTTCGTCTTCTCCTACAAGCCATCCGTTTTCAACAACAACTCTCCCGTTTACAATTGTGTATTTTGCCTCGTGGCTGATGCCCGAGAAAATTAGCGCGGCCAGAGGATCCGAGAGGCTGCCCGTATATTCAAGCTTGTTCAAATTAAATACTGCCAGGTCAGCAAGATACCCTTCTTTAATTTTTCCGGTGTTCGGGAAGTTAAGCATTTGGGCGCCGTTTACGGTTGCCATCTTAAATACATCCCGGCTTGTAAGTGCATCAGCCCCATACTTTACTCTTTGCAGAAGCAGGGCATTCCTAAGCTCGCCCAGCATGTCAGAAGTATCGTTTGAAGCCGAGCCGTCAACGGCAAGCCCCACATTTATCCCGAGCCTTAGCATGTCTTTAATTCTTGCCACACCGGAGCCAAGCCTCATATTTGAAGAAGGGCAGTGCGCAATTGAAGTCTTTGTGCGGGCAAGCGTTTCCAATTCCGTGTCATTAAAGTAAACCCCGTGCGCAAAGAAAACGTCCTCGCCTAAGAAGTCCACCTCTTCCATTACGGCAAGCGGGTTTTTCCCGAACATATCGTTGCAG
>JAAXKN010000011.1:0-21492 GCA_025612375.1 Ignavibacteria bacterium | reverse complement strand
GAAGTCCACCTCTTCCATTACGGCAAGCGGGTTTTTCCCGAACATATCGTTGCAGAAAGCCTCTTCATCCATCGTTTCAGCCAGGTGTGTGTGCAGCCTTACGTTGTACTTCCTTGCAAGGCCTGCCGTCTTTTTCATACTTTCTTTTGTGACTGAAAAGGGGGAGCAGGGGGCAAGAACTATTTTCCGCATCGAGTCTTCCGAGGTGTCATGGTATTTTTCAATTACTCGCTCACTGTCTTCTAAAATTACCTCTTCACTTTGCACTACGCTGTCAGGCGGAAGCCCGTGGGACTTCTTCCCCAGGGACATCGAGCCGCGTGAAGGGGAGAACCTTATGCCGAGTTTGCAGGCGGCTTCAAACTGCAGCCCCATGAGGTCACCCGTAAAGCCTTCGGGGTACAAATAGTGATGGTCCGTTGTAAGTGTGCACCCGGTCTTAAGGAGCTCCCCGATTGCCGTCATGGAAGAAAAATAAACCGCCTCTTCATCAATATTTTTCCACACCTCATAAAGGTATGTAAGCCAGTCGAAAAGCTTTGCATTCTGCACCGCCTTAAGGTTTCGCGTAAGAGTCTGGAAAAAATGATGATGACAGTTTACAAGCCCCGGAATTACGATCGAACCCTGGCAGTCGAGCACCTTGTCTGTAGGTAAGTTTGCCTCTAAATTCTTCCCGATCCTTTTTATACGGCTGCCCTCAATTAGTATGTCGGAGTCTGTTATTATCACGTCCTCATCCGGCTGTGCTATATAAGAGCAATTTTTCAGTAACAGCATATTATTCCTGTTTATTATTAAATAATTTCCCTTTTACGCGGTTACCGGGTGCTTTTCTTCCCTATAGAGCGCCATGAGCACCCTTTCATGAGTCAAGGGAGCCTTGAAGTCCAGCTCGGCATCCGGCCTGAATTCTTTTATTGCTTTAAGAAGTGCAAAGTAGACTCCAATCCCGTACATAAACGGGGGCTCGCCAATTGCCTTGGAGTTGAAGATGCCCCGCTGATTACTGGAGTTCTCCAGACACTCCACTTTAAGCACTTTGGGAGAAAAATATATGTCGGGCACCTTATAGCTGGAAAGCCCGTTACTAAGGAGCCTTCCTTTATTGTCATAAGTAACTTCTTCCATCGTAAGCCACCCTAGCCCTTGCAGTATTGCTCCTTCGGCCTGCCCCTTGTCAATTTGGGGGTTTAACGATTTGCCGAAGTCGTGCACGGCTTTAACCGAATTAACTTCATATGTACCCCTCAGGCAGTCAAGTGTAACTTCAACTACTGCTGTTCCGTATACGTGATAGTTAAATGGGCGCCCCTGGTTAATGTTCCGGTCGAAATAAATCCCGGGCGTTGCATAGTGGGCATGCGATGACATGTCGCACCTCTGCCTGAAAGCCTTATCTACAAGATCCTTCCAGCTTATTCCGGTTAGTTTACCTCTAAGCCGAACCTCTTCATTATCAATTGTAATTTCGGATAGCTCCTCGGGCTCCAGTTCAAGGGCTGCCGCTTTAATTAAGCGCTCCAGGAGCTCACGGCACGCCTTTTCAAGCGCCTTGCCGTTCATATCCGCAGCCGCGCTTGCTGCCGTTGGCGACGTATTGGCTACGCGCGTTGTATTGGCAGATTCAACTTTTATTTTTTCTATATCAACAGAAAATATCTTTGCTGCAATCTGCCTCAGCTTCATATTTACACCCTGACCCATTTCAACGGCTCCCGTGCTTATGCCGACTGTGCCGTCCTGGTATAGGTGCACAAGAGCGCCCGCCTGGTTCATGAATGTATTTGTAAATGAGATCCCGAAACATATGGGCATTAAGGCAAAGCCCTTTTTGAAGAACTTATTCTTACGGTTAAACTTTTTTGTCGCCTCTTCAATCTGGCTTATGCTGAAATTTTTCAGGGCACTTTCCCAGCTTTTCTTTGCATTGCAGCATTCAGCCTTCTGGGCGTATGGAAACAGGTCCCCTTCATTCAGAAGGTTTTTCTCCTGAAGTATTCCTGCATCCACTCCCATTTTTTCAGCGGCTTTATAAATTGCACTTTCAATTACAAACATCCCCTGAGGCGCCCCGAAGCCGCGGAAAGCCGTGTTGGGAGGAAGGTTTGTCCTGAGACAGTATGCTGTTGCCTTCACGTTAGGGATAAAGTAGCTGTTTGTTGCGTGGAATAGTGTCCTGTCCAGTATGGCAGGGGATAAGTCGGCAGAAGCCCCGGCATTCTGGTAGAATGTTACTTCATAGGCAAGTATCTTGCCTTCTTCGTCCAGTCCCATCTTAAAGTTAGAGGAGTAAGGATGTCTTTTACCCGTAATTCTGATATCTTCTTCTCTTGAGAGGACAAGCTTTACCGTGCGGTTTAATTTTAATGCTGCCATGGCGGCCATTGCGGCAAAAGCGTTTGCCTGATCCTCCTTTCCTCCGAAAGCGCCTCCTAAGCGGGGAGCCTCAACTTCAATTTTATTCATCGGAAGGCCCGTAACCCTGGAGACCGCCCGCTGGACAGCTGTTGGCGCCTGTGTGGAAGAAATGACCTTAAGAGATCCTGAATCCGTCATGCATGCAACTGAAGCCTGAGTCTCAAGATAAAGGTGCTCCTGTGCGCCTGTCTCAGCACTACCTTCGACAATAAACTGACACCTATCCCATGCAAGCGAGGTATCACCGATTGAAAACACCCTTGGCGGAATGATAAAGTCACCCCGCATAAATGCTTCATACGCATCTGTAACAACAGGGAGCTCCTGGAATTCAGCTTTTATCTTTTTTGCGGCTTTTCGTGCCTCCTCAGGGCTTTCTGCCACAACAATTGCAATTGGCTGCCCGGCATAGTGCACAAAATCCTCGGCAAGCAGAGTCTCATCCTTAATGACGCCCCCGATCTGGTTTTCACCCGGAATATGCGCGTAAGTTAAAACAGCCTTAACCCCGGGCGTGGAATATGCATCTATCAGATCCAGATTAAGTATCTCCCCGTGTCCAATGGGGGAGTAGTATATTGCGGCATAAAGCGCATCTTTAGGAAGGCTCAGGTCGTCAATAAATTTCGACTCCCCCCGGGCATGACTTATATTGTCACTGTTTTTCATATTACTTCAGACTCCTACCTATGCTGAAAAAATATGTTAAATCACCGGACAAAAATTCTTAAGTAAAGAGCATCTCAGGGCTTTCAATTAGTGCAGGCGAAAACTTCTGGAAATGAGCAAATATAAGCTGCCTTAAAAGAAGCCTTTTGTACTCACTGGAGCCTCTTATGTCGCTTATGGGACTTATCTCACCCCCGGCAATTAAGGCTGCATTATGAATGGTTTCAAAAGTGATTTCTTTGCCTCTTAAGAATGCCGCTGTCTTTTTCAGGTATAAAGGAATTGGCGCAACTCCGCCGGCAGAAATGTGAACGCTTTTTATAAACCCTGACTCTGTTTTCATATAAATTGAGGAATTGACGCTTGCAATGTCCAGGTGAGTCCGCCTGGATACCTTTTCATAATTAAAAAAGTATCCGGCCTCAGGAACAGGCAGTTTAACTTCTATTACCAGCTCATCTTCTTTTTTATCCAGACTCTTGTACGCAAGGTAAAAATCCTTTAGCGCCACTTCCCTCACTTCTTTGTTTTTTATAACAAGAGTGCTGTCAAGGGCAAGAAGTATATTTACCATGTCGGCAGCAGGGGAGGCATTTACTATGTTTCCCCCAAGGGTTGCACGGTTTCTTATCTGATGGGAGCCGAAGAGTTTTAGATAATCTTTAATCTGCGGGAAGTAATTCCTCAGGACAACGGAATTCATTAAATCCGTAACTGTCAGCCCGGCATCCAGAATCAGGAAATCGTTTTCAAGCCTTGCGGCGTCTTCAATATCTTTACTGAGGAAGTTAAGTTTTATATCCGGAATTTCATGGCGCTTCTGAAGCATAATGTCCGTTCCGCCTGCAATAAGCATTCCTGCAGTTTCAGGCTTTTCAGGCCGGGGGATATTCTTAAGCATCTCAGGAACCTCCAGGAAGTAGGGGAGAATAAGGCCTTTTTTAACGAGGCTTTCCAGGCGCTTTCTGCCTGCCTCAGGGCTTATTTCGGATTCTGAAAGGAAATGCTCTATTGCTCTTTTAATTGAACTGTAGCCGGTGCAGCGGCATATGTTGCCTGCAATTGCGTCAATTGCATTTTCAGGACTCAGCTGCCGCCCCGAAAGGAGGAAGCCCGTCATGGACATTATTAAGCCTGCCGTGCAGAATCCGCACTGAATGGCGCCTTCACCAATCAGAGCCTCCTGAAGGGGAGAAAGAGCATTAAGGTTTATTCCTTCAATTGTAACGACGTGTTTTCCGTGGATGGACCCTAAAGGTATGAGGCACGAGTTCTGGGCCCTGTAGCAGGTAAAACCCCTGCTGTTTTCGCCTATAAGCACCGTACAGGCTCCGCAGTCGCCCTCGCGGCAGCCTTCCTTTGTCCCGGTTAAAAACAGTTCCTTCCTTATAAAATCAAGCAAAACTGTGCCGGGGTTAGAAAAAGTACGTATCTCTTTCCCGTTTAGGATAAAAATAACCGGATTATCCAATGAATGCCTCTATGATATAAACTTAAGAAAAAGTAATTGCCTGTACTAAGTAACAGATAACTTACTCTAAGCAAATATCAGCCCTGTGGAGGCTGCTTTTGCAACATCCTTTGTAGACATTATTAAACATAATTTCCGGAAAGCTAAGGGCAATGAGTATTGCCCAAACACCCTAAAAAGATAGGACAAAATTAAATTAAATGCCACATGGAACTTCTCATGTGAGGACAAAATTTTTCCCTCCCCCGCAGGAATGGTAATCTTTTGGATTTTTTTCTTATCTTAACGCCCGGAAGTTTAGCATTTTATGAATTTTTCAGGATCGGCCCTTTTTAAGATGGAATTAAATATCAGAGTTTTAGGTTCTTCAAGTGCGGGAAATTGTACCTTGTTATGGGATAGTCAGAGTGCCCTTATGATCGACTGCGGTTTTAACCCGAAGTATATACTTGACAACCTTAGACTCCTGGATATGGAGCTGTCCTTTATCTCAGGCGTTGTTATTACACACACTCATGGCGACCATGTCAACCGCACAATGATGAAGGAGTTCAATAAGGCGGGCATCCCTGTCTACTGCCACTATAACATCAGGCGCGACCTGGCTCAGAAGTATGTCTCAATGGGACGCGGTCATACGCCGGGCCTTCTTAAAGTGTTTACTGATGAGGAGCTTCTGATCGGGAATTTCAGGGTTACGGCCTTTGAGGTCCCGCACGATTCCACGGGTGGCTGCTTCGGGTATAACATCTTAAAGAGCCTGGGCTCCGAGGTAAAGAAAATCACCGTGGCAACCGACATAGGATACTACCACGATGAGATTATAAGCAGGTTTCTGGATTCAGATATAATAATGCTGGAATCGAACCACGACCCTGATATGCTGGAGCATTCAGGGCGCCCGGAATACTTAAAGCAGAGAATAAGGCAGATAGGCCACCTTTCAAACCCCCAGTGCGCTGAACTCCTGGACAAAGTAATAAAAGGCTCAACTAAGCTTCCTGAGGCCGTAATTCTTGCTCACATCAGCCAGCAGTGCAATTTGCCCCATCTGGCAATGGACTCGGCGCAGGAAGTGCTTAACAGTAACGGGCTTATGACTACAAAACTCTGCCTTACGCACAGAAACAGGGCAAATGAGATTTTAAGATTTAAGGCCGGCAGCCGTCCTTTCCAGCAGCTTAGTTTATTCTGAAACTATATCTATCGTGTGCCTGATTATTTCAATGCCGCCTGTGGCGCCGTGACCCGGTACTACTAGTTTTGCCTCGGGATATCTTGCCAGGAGTTTTTCAACGGAACCCTTCCAGACATGTATATCCGCATCCCCAAGATTTCCCTTTGAGGAGCTTTCCATGGCCTTCAAGATGCATCCTCCGAATAGTATCTTTTTCTTCGGGTAATATACAACCACATTGTCCTTGGTGTGTCCTGCTCCGGGGTACCAGACTTCAACAGTATCACGCCCGAAATGAAGCTTAAGCCCTTTCTCAACAGGGAAGAGATTGTCCGGTGCGGTGAGCTTTTTACTTTTATAATAGGTATACATTTCAGGCATATTCTTCATCGATTCCAGCATCCCCTGGCCAAGTCCCCGCTCTTTGAGTAGTCTTACCGTAAGACTGCTCCCGTAAATCCTGGCATTTATTTTTTTCAGGTAGCCGTTTCCTCCCAGGTTATCGACATGGAAGTGTGTATTTATTGCGCTTATTTTAATTTCCCCTGGTGTATTTTTCTTAAGAAATGTGACAAGCCTTTCAGTTGCCTCATCGGTGTAGGGGGTATCGATAAGAAGGAACTGGTTTTTCTTAAACTTCAGTACCAGCGAATTTGCAGGCCAGGGGAAGGTATGTGTGACAAGAAAGGTTTCCGGGTCAATTTCCCTAATTACCATTTCCCCGTCGGAATAAAGAACCTTGTAACTGTCTGTCTGAGCAGGAATTGAACGCGCAGTAAACACAATGCCCAGTAAAAAAAGGGGGAGTAGTCTGAGTAAAGTTTTCATTTTTGTCCGGAGTGAGTTTAAGTAAATTCAGTTAAAGAACAGAGCCTGAAAGTTAATGATATCCTGAAATATTTCAAAAACTCTTTTTGCAGCTTTAAAAATAAAAAAGCTGCCAAATCGGCAGCCTTTTACAAACATAGGGAATTTTATGATCCTCTGACGTTTACAGCACCATTAATGTGTTTGTTCTTGTCAATGATGTTGCCCTGTTCGTCAACAACTCCGCTGTGGCATCCGACACAGCTCTCAATTCCAAAGCTTCCGTGCCCCAAGTGTCCTTTTGGCGGTAGGTCGTGGCACGATCCGCACTTCTGAACCTGATTCGTAGCCTTCGAAATTATAAGGTCTGTCCATGTTGCGGTAAAGTTGTTGCCCGTGATCTGCATCGGCTTTCCCGTTGCAGGATCGGTCAAAAAGATGTATTTGTCCTGTGCTGCTGCCGAATCTGCCGAGAAGGCAAAGTTGCCGTGGCAGTATGTATTTGAGCAGGTCGGATTGTCAGACGGGCTGAATGCTGCATTGGGCGACTTGCTTTCTGTGAATGTACCGAATCTCACCTCGGCCGGCTTTCCGTCAATGTGCCCTGCCTGCCAGACTGAAGTTGGAACCTGGTGGCATTCATTGCATGCAACAGGCTTGCTCAGCTGTGTTGTATAGAGGTGGCTCCAGTGGGCTCCCACGCCGCGCATCGTAGTCTTTGAGCTGTCGTTGGTATCTTCCGGCGGAGCTATAAAGTTGGGGTTTGTAAAGTCGCCGTGGCATGTGTTGCATGCCTCAGGCCCGTTTGGCTGTGTATGGCAGCTTTTGCAGCTTACGCCTGTACCGCCCGCATTGTAGCCCGTGTGGCAGCCCTGGCACTGCCTGATATCCCAGTTGCTCTTCTTGAGCTGAGTTCCATGGAAGTTCGGATGACCAAACTGCGCGAAGCCCGGACCGTGGACAACAGAGGCAGATGAGGCCTGAACCGGAAGATCTTTCTTAATCTCGCTGCAGCCGGCTGCAAACAGCCCGGCTATTAAAATGAATGAAAGATATGTGATTATGTATTTCATTTTTTACTCTTCAATTTTTATTTGTGACAGTAACCACAGAAACCTACTCCCTTTGGAGAGTTTGGTGTGGCATTTGTATGGCAATTAAAGCAAAGCGATCCCTGGCTGTCGTGCCAGTCGCCGTGTGTGTCATGCATATAGTTTGACGGGTGGGTCTTCGGGTTGTCGCCCTTGATTCCATCGGGATCCATATGGCACCTGATGCAGACGGGATCTCCGCCCTGTACGTCATGGCATGAAGCGCAGCTTTCAATGTCGCGCTTTGCATCAACGGCATGCACTCCGCCGCCTGAACCTACTGCGGCAGTTATGAAGTTTGGCTGCCTGTGCGTGGCAGGCATTACGCCCGGTATGGCAAAGTCGTGCTGCGCTGCATTCTGATGGCACTCGGCACAGAAGGTCTCAACCTGATGACATGTCTGGCATTCCATTTTCCCGCTCTTGAGATCAATGCCGTGATTATATACATAATTCAGGTCATGAACACGCGTGATCTGCTGCTTCTGCGGCTTGCTGTCAAAAGAGTTTGCCGGAGTATAAGGAGCATAGGAATTATTCTGTGTGTTGTTTTCTGTCAGGATGTTGTTCCCAATGTGGCAATCCTGGCATGAAGTGTTGTCATGGCACATGTTGCAGTTTGCATCTGCCTGAAGTGCATCAAACTTATGCGTCTTCCTGAAATCGCCTTTCTGATGGCTTAAGGGCTTTAAGTCAAAAGTCGACTTGTGGCAGAGGCTGCATTCGTTTGAGGCAATATCCTTATAATTGTTGTGGCATGTGTTGCAAAGGCTCATCGGGGGATAGGGCTCTGGCTTGGCCTGAAATCCGTATTCCACCTCATTTATGCCTTTGTGGCATCCTAAACATTCCATCTTCTGTTCTGTCACATGGAACTTGTGGTTGAAGTTGAGACCTGAGTCCCTGTAGTGTAATGCCTCATAGTTCTCGTCGAAGTGGCACATCTGGCAGTTGTTCGTATCCTCCACATCGTGGCAGCTTCCGCAGTTCTCGTGATTCGGATATAAATCCTTCCCGACTTCTGTGCTTTCGGCTGCCTTGGAATGGCACCCCTGACAGTCAGTAATTTCAGCATGAAGTTTGTGAGAAAACTTTATGAGCTTCTCGTTGCCGGTCCCTTTCGGGCCATTTTCCTGCGCGGATGTGAAGGCATTAAACGCCAGGAACCCGGTAACGGCTAATGTCAGTATTAAATAAATGTATTTTGGTTTCATATCAAATCAGCTTTAAGTTAGTGTTAAACCAATAGTTAATTTTGAAGAAAAGCCTGAAGTCGTCCTTGTAAATCCTGTTGTTCAGGTACTGTCCCTGCAGGTCGAAGGAAAGCGCTTTCCACGGGCGCAGGTTAAATCCCGCCAGGACTGATGTCAGGTTGTTCTTTGCGTCCTCTTTGGAAAGTTTGTATGAAGTATACGCCAGGCCCAGTGACGGGGTGAAGAATCCATCCATCATTGAGTAGGCGCCGTATAAAGAAATTGCATCCATTTCACCGGCGTAGCCCAGGTTCTTGCGGTAGCTGAGGCTTCCGTAGTTTGTGTTTATACCGGCGGTGATTCTCTGTGAGTTGTCGTCTTTATAGGTGACGTTTGCAAATTTCCCGAATACCGTATACTGATTGAAAAACCTGTAGTCAAGCCCGCCTTCAATTTCCTGCGTGTTGCCGAAATCAAAGACTGAGAATATTGAGTTGTACCTTATTCTTGGTTCCCTGTAGTTGTAGTATAAATCAACTCCAAGGTTTTCAATCTGTTCATACCTTCCAGAGACTTCAAACTTCGAAGTCGTCTCAAAGTTCAGGTCGTAGTCGTACCTTGCATCCAAACTGAACATGTTTTCCTGACGGTAGGAGACGTCAGCCGAAGCAAATTTGAACTGATTTGAATTGCCTTCGATTAAAACCTGCATAGGGTTCAGGTTTGCATCGAAACGTGTTGCATAATAATCCAGAGGCCTGAAGTTCTTGTTTATATAACTTAAACCTATCTGAGTATTCTTGATTATGGAGGTGGTGAATTTACCGCCTAAGATATAGTCGTCGTTCCAGTTCTTTGTTGTCTCAAAGTTCTGATACGCGGGAGTGTTTCCCCCGTAATAGCCTGAAAGCTTAAAATCACTGTACCTTAAATCCAGGTCCACACCGTCAAAAACGCCACCGCCTGCAATTGAGTTGAAAATAGGCTGGCGTCCGATCTTAATAGTAGCAATATCGAATAAGTTTCTCCCTTCCAAATATAAGTTATATACTCTGAACCTTGGGTCATAATCCTGTTTCTTTGACAGATCGGATTCAAAATTTAAATAAGAGCGTAAAGAAAACTGTCCTTTGTTGATATTCAAATTGAGCATTTGATATGATCGGACATAAGTATTTGATACATCGGTTGTGTCGAACCGCTCAAACGTATAAATGGAAGACGAAAGTCTTCCATTTATATTCTGCGCGGAAATCAAAACAGGCAAACCGAGAAGCAATATACAGAATGATATAAGTTTATTCATTGCCTTCCCATTTTAATTATTTTGTTTCTTTTGGTACCATGTGGCTGATTTTTGCCCAGAACTTGTCATACTCAAAGCCTGTAAAGGTAGGACTCTTTGAATTGTGGCAGCCTGTGCAGAATTTTTCCTTTTCTGTATGTACAACTAAACCCTTTGCCATGGCTTCCTCGCGGTTTTTCATTACTTTCATGTTCTGATATTCAGAACCTGGACCGTGGCAGGTTTCGCACTGAACGCCGTCTTCAACCTTAAACTTTGCGCCCTTCAAAGAGGCATCAACATCGTATCCGCTTGCATGGCACTCAAGGCATTCCTTGGTTTCAGCTGCTTTTGTCTTGAACCCCTTTTCCTGTGCTATTTTGTCGGCTTTCTCTGTCTGAAGAGTTTTATAAGCTTCAGCATGTTTTGAGTTCTGCCAGATTGATAGCTGTTTACCCTGCTTTTCTGTCTTATGGCACATACCGCATTTTTCTACACCAACGTATCCGAACTTTTTAGTACTGGTATCCTTGTCCTGCGCATTGGCAGTAACAGCGAACAAGCCTATCGATCCAACAAGGATAGTCCCAGCTATTAGTCTGTTTAACATTGTAACCTCCAATTAATTAAATGATGAGCATTTTGACTATTTAACGTTCCCCAAATTTGCCACAGAAGGTCGATATTATAAAAAATGAGATACAATATATTCAATTAACGGTCAAAGAAGCAATGGTAATTGAATCCATAAATATAATTATCAATTTTCGGGACAAAGTATAGTGGAAATTCTATGGGTAAAAGCAATACAGGCGGGATGGAATCGCCTGTATCAGTTTATAAAGAACATATAGATAAAGAGCTCCAGCAGCCCACGCGGGGCTGCTGAAAACTTTATTTATTTTACGCTCTCCGGCTCGTTTTCCTTAATGCCTTCGAGTTCTTCTTTTTTAATTCTTTCGAGCTCGCGCGGATGTTCATTTTCCATTTCTTCTTCACTCAGCGTACCCTTTATAAAGGCCTTGTTAAGAGGGTAGACCTCAGGGTTGAAGATGATGTAATAGAAATGCCATACCACAATGGCAAGCGTGGCAAGCCATGCTTCGTACAGGTGAACAAGCGTTGCTATGTCAAGCAATAGCTTTGGTGCAATTGCTAAGAAATATGTGTTGAACATGAGCATTGCTCCCGTGGCGCTCATTACAATTACGCCCCAGACCAATGCCCAGTATTCAGCTTTTTCCATGTATGAGAAACGCCCGAAGAAAGGCTTCTCTTTGCTAATACCGAGTAAGTACTTAACGTTAATAAGTACATCCTTTGCATCCTGGAGGTTCGGCAGCATGTCCATGAAGAGCCTTCTGCCTCTTTTTGTGAATGCCAGGTAATATGTGTGATATAAAGAAACACTTACCATTGCGATACCAAATACGCGGTGCGTAAGGCTCCTGATCTCAAAGGCGTTTTCGCCGAGTATTGTCCTTACAACTGTAGCCCACCAGCTGTCAGGATATTTAAGTGCAAAGCCTGAGAATACCAGTGTAATAAAGCTTGTAAGCATGATAAAGTGCTGAATGCGCTCGTTAAGGCTCATTCTTAAGTAAACTTTCCCTTCCTTCTTCAGCTCTTCAATTTCTTTTTTGTGACGCTTCTTTTCCTGGCGTTTCCTGATGAGGTCAAGAACGTTGTGAACAAGCATTCCGCCGATGATAACGATGATCATCAGCATGTAGCCCTTTGAAGCCCAGAAGAGAATGGGGGATTCGGTTTCTGTACCTTTCAGGTGAACCTGCTTGAACTCAGCCGTCAGGTTTGCTCCCGGATGGCACTTGCCGCATGTCTGTGAAAGGTTCTTCTCATTAATATTAGAGGTTGGATCGCTGCTCGGCTTGATGTTGTGTGAACCGTGGCAGCTTGCGCAGTCGGCGGCATACTTTGATCCGCCCCTGACTGCCAGGCCATGGTAGCTTTCCATGTAGCTGGATGCCTGCGAGGCGGGAATGCCGAACTTCTTATTTAACTTAACGTCTGAGTGGCAGCTTGAGCAGAGCATTACAACCTGCTTGCCGTGGTTAACCTTGCTTAAAGGATTATCCTTGTCGAAAATCTGGTGGTTACCGTGGCAATCGATGCAAGTTGGAGCTTCCTTGATGCCCTTGCTTACAGCAACACCGTGAACGCTCTGGTTGTAAACGCCTGCAACCGAAGCGTGGCATTCAGGACTGCCGCCGCAGCTTTTGGCAATATTCATCTTATTTGTCTTGGAACTGGCAAATGATGAATTCTGCATAAGGTGCCCGCCGTGGCAGTCCGAGCAGGTAGGTGCCTTTTCGTTGCCGTTCTTGAGGGCAATGTAATGTGCAGACTTTTCATAAGCCATAACATCTGTTGAAGGCCTTCCTGTCAGTTTTACAACCTCGGGATTCTTTACGTGGCAGTTATAGCATACGTCTTTTTCAGTTACCTTGCCAAGCTTGTTGTCTTTATCCTGAATTGAATGTATGGTGTGCTCGCCATGGCAGTCAACACAGCTCGGTGCAACCGCAAGACCCTTGGCAAAAGCCATTCCGTGAGCTGACTTCTTGTATTCTTTAAGTACATCGGCATGGCACTTTCCGCAGGTGTTTGCGATATTTTCGCGCGAGGTAAGTGCTTTGGAAGCATTTGTACCCATGATCATATGATCGCCGTGGCAGTCGATGCATGTGGCGGCTTCCTTGCCCTTTGCACCCTTTGAATGAATGCTGGTTACGTAGTTCTTAACAAAACCGACTAACTGCGATTTGCCGGCAGAAGCGAACTTTGACTGGTTCAAATGGCATTTCAGGCATGCCTGCGAAGAAATGGAATATTTGCTGTTATAGACTTCATGAGCACCGTGGCAGCTGACGCAGCCCGGTGTGTTGGAATCTTTTGCCAGCTTGTGAACACTCTGCGCAAATTCTCCCTGCGTCTGCTTATGGCAGGTTGCACAAAGCTTTTCTTCACTGTTTTTATCGAATTTTGCGGCCTGAATCTGGTGTGCCGACTTGTTATGGCAGTCGGTGCAGACCGGTGCCTTTGCTTTGGCTAAGAATTTCTGATAATGGATACTTTTCTTGTAAGAGGCTACAGAAGCAGATTTATGGCATTTAATGCACAGATCTGCTTCTGATTTTTTTATGCTTGAAGCACTGGTTATCGTGTGTTTTGTATGGCAGCTGTAGCATTCAACCTTGTTCTGGGCATGAATGCTTTTTGAAAAAACCTGAGTATCGTGGCATTGCGCACAATCAACTTTCGCAATGTCCTTGCCTTCTTTATGAGGAACATTATCAGCATCAAAGCCGGCATGGCAGTCGGTACATTCAATATCAGCGTGAACGGATTTCTTAAACCCGTCGGCATCAACATAAAGAGAAACTTGTTTCCCGTTTCTCTCTGTCGCTAAATCTTTATCGCTATGGCAGTCAATACATGGAGTCTTTGTCTGCGCCACAGCTAAGGAACTTGATATGGCAAGGAACAGAGCTATAAATAGCCTCATAAGTAACCACTCCTGAAAAAAGGATTATTTGTTTTTATTCAGTGTCTCGGCATACTTTTCTGCTACCTCCTGTACCGATTTGCTTGAAACTAACTGATAAATCCTGTCTCTTACCTGTGCCCACTCCTCGTGAAGGGGACAGGGGTTCTCGTCTGAGCATTCCTTGAGTCCTGTAACACATTTAAGGTTAATAACAGGGCCTTCAACTCTTTCAACGATTTCAAGAATGGAACTTTTCATTGCCAAATCGGTAATCTGGAATCCGCCGCCTCTTCCTTTGAAGGAATCAACGTATCCATATTTTGCCATTCTCTGCAGTATTTTTGCCAGATAATGCGCAGGTATGTCCTCACTTTTGGCTATCTCTGAAGACATAATCAGATTTTCTTTAGGCTGCCTGGCCAGAAAAAGAATGGCACGGATAGCATACTCACCCGTTTTTGTGTAAATCATAGCGTTTCCCCAAAATTTTGAATGTTTTTTAATGAGTGGTAAAAATAGATCTCAATGTCCGGTATCAAATTAGATATAAAAATACATTTTGTCAACTTTCCACATCAACATTTCAAAGAATAGGAGAAACTAAACGATTACTGCAATATTCATACCATATGCCTTATTTTGTGAAATGTTGAATATGTTTACTTATAATGGGAATTATTCCTAAAAGTGATAAGAAATTTTTCTCAAATGTCCATATATTCAACATTCAGCTAAAGATAGATATGCTCGTTTTTGTCATTTATTTGAACTTTTCCTGAGAGTGTTTCGTTGAGAAAATTGACCAGACGGGGTAAGTCTTTGGGAATTACAAGGCATTCCAGGCTTACTTTTTCTTCATAGTAGGTGTTCAGTATCCTGGAGGTTACTTTCGAAAGGGCGTGATGCAGCTGGCTTATGAACTCGAATCCCGAAGTAATGATAACCTTTTTATAACAAATTTTTTTCAGGATCTCAGCCCCTTCAAGCGATGTATAAGCCGAGTTGTAGTAGGCTTTACCTAAGGGACCGACTCCAAGCTTTGTGCCTCCAAAGTACCTGATGCTTATAACAATAATATTGGTTAGGGAAAAGTGCTCAATTGCATTCAGAATCCTTATTCCGGCAGTGCCAGTAGGTTCCCCGGCATCGGAATACTTCGTTTCACCGCTTGAAAGCCTGTATGCATAGCAGTGATGGGTTGCGTCGTAATACTTCTTCCTTGTGCGCTCCAGTATCTCCAGAGCCTCAGCCTCGCTTTGAACAGGATGCGACTGCCCGATAAAAAGGGAGCCTTTTTCCTTGAATTTTGACTCGGAAAACTCTTTTATGGTTAAGAATTCTTCAGGAATCTGCATTCCGTGTACCTGATTTTATGCACTAAATAAATTTGATTTTCAATAAAGCGATACTTAATATAACATTTTAAATTAAAAAATTTTGAACCAAAGACGGGAAAATGGATTTTCAGGATAAGATTATAATAAAGGGTGCCAGAGAACATAACTTAAAAAATATAGACTTAGAATTCCCTCGCGATTCCTTCGTTGTTATTACCGGACTCTCAGGCTCCGGAAAGTCAAGCCTCGCTTTCGACACAATTTATGCCGAAGGGCAGAGAAGATATATAGAATCTCTTTCTTCTTACGCCAGGCAGTTCCTGGACCAGCTGGAAAAACCGGACGTTGACCTTATTGAAGGCTTAAGCCCCGCAATTTCCATAGAGCAGAAGTCAACCTCGGGAAGCCCGAGAAGTACTGTCGGCACAGTTACAGAAATTTATGACTACTTAAGACTCCTTTTTGCAAGACTGGGCGTTCCGCACTGCTATAATTGCGGGCGGCCTGTTACTAAACAGTCTGCCGAACAGATGATCGATACCATAATGGAGGCGCAGGACGGGAAGAAGATCCAGGTCCTTGCACCCGTTGTAAGAGGAAGAAAAGGGCATTACCGCGAGCTTTTTGAGGAAATTGCAGCCGACGGATTCCTGAAGGTCAGGGTTGACGGTGAACTCTTCGAAATCACCAAGGGCTTCCAGGTCGACCGCTATAAAGTCCACGATATTGAAATTTTAATCGACCGCCTGAAAGTTGATTCTAAGTCAAGATCCAGAGTGGCTGAATCAGTGGAAGTCGCACTTAACTACGGGCAGGGGAGCATTGTTGTAAATGAGGGAACGGAAGATTTTATCTTCAGCCGTAACCTGGCCTGCCTGCACTGCGGACTCAGCTTCCAGGAGCTTGCCCCTAACTCTTTCTCATTTAACTCACCCTACGGCTACTGCCCCGACTGCGACGGCCTGGGAGAGAAAAAAGAGATCGATATAGACCTTATTATCCCGGACTGGGATAAGTCAATTAACGAGGAAGGCCTTGCCCCACTGGGAAAACCGCGCCAGATCTGGTTTTATAACCAGGTTAAGGCTGTAGCCGACCTCTACGGCTTCGATTATGATACAAAGCTTAAGGACCTTACTCAGCAGCAGAAGGACGTCCTCTTATACGGCACGAAGGATAAGATCCCCTTTAACTATACTTTCGGCGGCGGAAGAACCGTTACTTACGTCCATAAGTACTCGGGCGTGGTTAATTACGTAAAACATTACTACGACACTACAACATCCCCAAAGATCAGGGAATGGGCCGAGTCGTTTATGAATACACTGCCTTGCCGAACATGTAACGGCGGAAGACTTAAAAAAGAATCGCTTTCTGTGACCTTCAAGGATCTGAACATAAGTCAGGTTACTTCTTTTTCAATCCGCAAAGCGCTCGACTTCTTTAACAAGGTTGACCTTAAAGGACGAGAAGGGATCATAGCTCACCAGATCTTAAAGGAGATTACCTCACGCCTGCAGTTCCTTCTTAACGTGGGGCTTGATTACCTTACGCTCGACCGCTCGGCACGCACGCTCTCAGGCGGCGAGACGCAGAGAATAAGACTTGCTACACAGATCGGGAGCCAGCTTGCCGGCGTCCTCTACGTCCTGGATGAACCTTCAATCGGGCTTCACCAGAGCGACAATATTAAGCTCATAGACTCCCTTAAAAACCTGAGAAACCTGGGCAACACGGTCGTTGTAGTTGAGCACGACAGGGAAACCATGGAGAGCTCCGATTACATTGTTGACCTTGGCCCCAGAGCCGGCGTCCACGGAGGCGAGGTATGCCTGGCGGGAGAGACTAAAAAGATTGTTAAATCAAATAACGGTTTTGAATCACTTACCTTAAAGTACTTAAAAGACGAGATCAAAATTGAGGTGCCGAAGGAAAGAAGAAAGGGTAACGGCCACTTCCTTGAAATAAAGAAAGCCTCGGGCAACAACCTTAAAAATGTCGATCTTAAAATCCCGCTCGGCACATTTACTGCAATTTCAGGCGTCAGCGGTTCCGGCAAGTCCTCACTTATAAATGAGACCCTGGTCCGGATACTGATGAAAAAGATCTATAAGTCGAAGATCATCCCGCTTCCGTTTGATGACGTCCTGGGCCTTGAGAACATAGACAAGGTAATTGAAATAGACCAGTCCCCGATCGGAAGGACCCCAAGGTCAAACCCTGCAACTTACACCGGTGTGTTTACACACATAAGGGATCTTTTTGCACAGCTTCCGGAATCGAAGATGAGAGGCTATGCCCAGGGACGCTTCAGCTTTAACGTTGCAGGCGGAAGGTGCGAGGAGTGCCAGGGCGACGGTCTTAAGAAAATTGAAATGAACTTCCTGCCCGACGTTTACGTAGAATGCGACGTCTGCCACGGCAAGCGCTACAACAGGGAGACTCTTGAAGTGCTCTATAAAACCAAGTCAATTTCAGACGTTCTGGAGATGACGGTAGAAGAGGCTCTGACGTTCTTTGAGGATCTCCCCAGAATAAAAAGAAAGATCCAGTCGATCCATGACGTGGGCCTGGGTTATATAACCTTAGGGCAGCAGGCAACTACTTTATCCGGCGGCGAAGCCCAGAGGGTGAAACTTGCAACCGAGCTCAGCAAAGTGGGAACAGGAAAAACAGTATACGTCCTGGATGAACCCACAACGGGCCTCCACTTTGAAGACGTTAGGATTCTTCTTGGAGTATTAAACAAGCTCGTTGAAAAAGGGAACACCGTAATTGTGGTTGAGCACAACCTGGACGTAATTAAAGTTGCCGACCATGTAATAGACTTAGGACCCGGCGGCGGCGAGTACGGAGGCGAAATTGTAGCCCATGGCACACCCGAGGAAGTTTCAGAAAACCCGAAGAGCCTTACCGGAGAATATCTCAAAAAAGAATTAAGGTAAATCTTTCTAAGTAAGCAGGGTAGCAGTTATATGCTGCCCTGGCTTAAATAATCTCTTTCCTTCAGGCATCCTTAACTGATTTTAATAAGTAAAACTCTTATACCCCTTTTCCTTCTATTGCTTTTCATAGCACCAAAAGCTAACTTGTTTTTAACCCGTTTATTCTTCACAATATAATGATGGTACTTACATTTTTTAACCGCCAAAGAAAAGGCAGCAATAAAAAGTCATTAAAGGAGAGGGCATAATGTCAGAAGAGAACAAACTCCATGGTGAAGTCTTCTATCCTTCCGAACATGTTATTAACAGGGCGCACGCCAAAGACTGGGATAAAATCTGCCGCGAGGCCGATGAGGACCTGGAAGGATTCTGGGCTAAAGAGGCAAATGAACTTTACTGGTATAAAAAATGGGATAAGGTTTTGGACGACAGCCAGAAACCTTTTTATAAATGGTTTACAGGGGCAAAGACAAATATCGTTTATAACTGCCTCGACCGCCATACGCAGACATACCGCAGGAACAAACTTGCCCTCATTTGGGAAGGGGAAAACGGGGAATTCAGAAGCTTCTCATATTTTGCACTCAGGCGCGATACATGCCGATTTGCAAGCATCCTGAAAAGCCTCGGCGTTCAAAAAGGCGACAGGGTTACTATCTACATGGGAAGGATCCCGGAACTCTTAATTGCAATGCTTGCCTGCGCCAGGATAGGCGCTATCCATTCTGTAGTCTACGGCGGCTTTTCAGTCGAGGCCCTTCATGAAAGACTGGAAGACAGCCAGTCCAAGGTGCTTATCGTTGCCGACGGGAGCTACCAGAGGGGAAAGATCGTGCACTTAAAACAGATTGCAGATGAGGCCCTGCAAAGGGCGGCTACAGTAGAAAGCGTACTGGTCGTAAAGCGCACGGGCGAAGACGTCAATATGGAAGCCGGACGCGACATGTGGTACCATGAGCTCATGAACCTTCCTATTGCAGGTACTGCATGCCACATTGAAATTATGGATGCAGAGGACCCCTTGTTTATACTCTATACTTCAGGCACCACAGGCAAACCCAAGGCAATAGTTCACACACACGGCGGCTTTATGGTTGGGGTTTATTCCACGCTTAAATATGTATTTGATATTCACGAAGAGGACCGCTACTGGTGCAGCGCTGACCCGGGCTGGATTACGGGCCACAGCTACATTGTATACGGACCTCTATTAAACGGCACTACCAGTTTTATGTACGAAGGCGCCCCGACGCACCCGTTTCCTAACCGCTGGTGGCAGATGATTGAAAAGTACGGCATTAACCTCCTTTATACCGCGCCGACTGCCATAAGGGGACTCATGCGCTACGGCGAGGCATGGCCCAACCGGTACGACCTCTCCTCGCTCCGCGTTCTGGGCTCGGTCGGTGAACCGATTAACCCCGAGGCCTGGAAATGGTACTACAGGGTTATAGGAAAAGAACGCTGCCCCATAATGGATACGTGGTGGCAGACAGAAACGGGCATGTTCATGATTACCCCTGTTCCAACCATGCCCCTTAAACCCGGAAGCGGTACGAAACCTTTTGCAGGCCTTAAAATGGATGTGGTAAATGAAGGCGGGGAGTCTGCCGGACCTAATGAGGAAGGCTATCTCGTAATTAAAACACCGTGGCCTGCAATGATAAGAACAATCTATAAGGATCCCGACAGGTACGTAAACCAGTACTGGAGCCGGTTCCCCGGAATGTATATGACCGGAGACTCGGCGCGTAAGGACGAGGACGGATACTTCTGGGTTATCGGAAGAGTTGACGACGTAATTAAAGTCTCGGGCTACCGCCTTGGAACGGCTGAAATTGAAAGCGCACTCGTCAGCCACCCGGCGGTTGCAGAGGCCGCGGCAATAGGGCTTCCGCACGAAGTTAAAGGAAATGCAATTTATTCCTACGTGATGCTGAAAAGCGGTTTTGAAAAAAGCGATGCTCTGGCTGAAGAACTCCGCCAGCACGTGGGGCATGAGATGGGCCCTATTGCAAAACCGGAGAAAGTGGAATTTGTGGATTCG
Organism: Ignavibacteria bacterium; assembly: GCA_025612375.1. Taxonomy (NCBI): domain Bacteria; kingdom Pseudomonadati; phylum Ignavibacteriota; class Ignavibacteria; species Ignavibacteria bacterium. The sequence continues at coordinate 1,541 of JAAXKN010000011.1, read as the reverse complement.
CTTCCAAAGACAAGAAGCGGCAAGATAATGCGCCGCGTCCTAAAGGCCCAGGCCCTCGGCCAGGACCCCGGCAACATCTCCACCCTCGAAGAATAAACTGTATGGGCGCACTACGGTGCGCCCTGACTATAAAACACAATCACACACAAATTTATATGCTCGCCAAAGATATCCCTTTTACTCTTCTGAAGAGCGAAATTGCATACGTATCGGTCATTCCTGAAACGTAATCCGTAATCCTCAGAAGCCTTAAATACAGATCCTCTTCGGGAATCCCGCCCGGATTCAAAAACTGTTTTGGCAAAAGCTGCAGCACCTTTGTATTCTTATGGCTCGTATTGCCGTCCGCGGCGGCATTGACTGCCGTAATGAATATGTCCAGAAGTCCGCCTAAAACCTCATAGCCCGCGGTCTCCCTTTCAATTACGCTTTTATATGAATAGATCTCTTCCTTGGAAACATCTTTTATTTTTTTTAACACCTTTGCCGAAGGGATAATATCTATCAGGTCTTCTGTAAGCCTGCCCTGGAGTATGTTTTCCTCCTCGTCCGCAAAAACCTCTGCAAGCTGGTTTACTAAAGAGCTCATGGCTTTGGCCCTTAAATATCCTATCTTGTCGTTGTTATCCCGCCCGTCGTATGACTTTAACGTATTTGCATCAATAAGCGCCCTTAAGAGCTCTTCAGTCCTGCTGAAAGATTCCAGCCCCAGGTGGAAGCCGTCTTCTAAATCCATGATCCTGTACGTAATGTCGTCTGCAGCCTCAACAAGGAATGACAAAGGGTGGCGGCTCCAGAAGAAGCAGTCGTCCTCGCAGTTTCTCAGCATTCCAACCTCTTCGGCTACTTCCTGGAAGAGCTCTTTTTCCGACTGGAAGAATCCGTGCTTTTTATAGATCTGGCCTCTTAAAAGTTCAGCTGCCTCGTGGGGAATAAAGGATTCCCTGGGGTATTTAGTCAAAGAGGCGAGTGTGGCCGCCGTAAGGCAGAGTCCTCCGAATATGGTCGGGTTCTGAAGCTTTGTAATTATTCTGAAACCCTGAGCGTTACCCTCAAACTTTATAAAATCGTTCCACTTCTTTTTGTCGTTGAGCCTTTCTTCAAACTGTTTTCCGCTTCCGTGCTTGAAGTATTCTGATATGGCGTCTTCGCCCGAATGCCCGAACGGGGGATTGCCTATGTCGTGCGCCAGGCACGAAGCGGCTACAATTTCACCGAAGTGGAATTTTGTAAATCTGTCGTTAAGCTCCGGGTGTCTTTCAAGAATTCTTTCACCGACCAGGTTTCCAAGTGAGCGCCCGATGCAGGAGACTTCAAGCGAGTGTGTAAGGCGGTTATGCACAAAGTCACTTTCGGGCAATGGGAAGACCTGTGTCTTATCCTGCAGGCGCCTGAAGGCAGAAGAAAACACAATCCTGTCGAAATCCCTCTGGAACTCGCTTCTCCCGTCATTTGAAGGCACAAAGCTGTTCTTTCCTATATCTCCAAGGCGTCTGTTAGAAAGTAAACGTTCCCAATTCATATGAACCTTTTAATAAAAA
>JAAXKN010000010.1:51584-121705 GCA_025612375.1 Ignavibacteria bacterium | reverse complement strand
ACTTTTTATTTACCTGCAAAAAATTCAGGGGAACTTGACTTTGCACATTTCCTGGCATTTTCCCATCCCCGTTAGGATAAAATCCTGCTTTTTCGTATTTTAAGAGACTATGAAAAAGTTTTTTCACACATTCTATTAGCACACGCAAGATAAAGCCTCATTCCGGGCTATGCCCCGGCTCAGGTTTCTGGTAAATTATCCTCTTTTTTCAAGGAATTTTAACCTCTCAGTTGATGTTATATTCCAATTATACCGATAAAATTACGTTTATGAAGGAGTAAAGCAACTTTAGAATATGAGTATTCAAAAGGAAATAAATAAAAGAAGAACGCTGGCTATTATAAGCCACCCGGATGCCGGGAAAACCACGCTTACGGAAAAATTCCTCCTCTTTGGCGGCGCCATACAGACCGCGGGGGCTGTTAAGTCAAATAAGATTAAAAAAAGCGCAACGAGCGACTTTATGGAAATTGAACGCCAGAGAGGCATTTCTGTTGCTACATCCGTAATGTCATTTGATTATAACGACATCCGCATTAACCTGCTCGATACGCCGGGGCATAAGGATTTTGCCGAGGATACCTACAGAACCCTTACGGCAGTAGACAGCGTCATTCTTGTTGTGGACTGCGTAAAGGGTGTTGAGCCTCAGACCGAAAGGCTCATGGAAGTCTGCCGCATGAGAAAAACACCGGTTATTATTTTTATAAACAAGCTCGACCGCGAGGGGCGTGATCCTTTTGAACTTTTAGATGAACTGGAAGAAAAGCTCTCAATCAGGGTCCGCCCTTTAAGCTGGCCTGTCGGCAGGGGGCTTAGGTTCAAGGGGGTATATAACCTCTACGACAAAAGCTTTAATATCTTCCGCCCGAATAAGACAAAGCTTGATGAGGACCTGCTTGTTGTTCAGGACCTGGATGACGAACTGCTGGAAGAAAAGCTTGGGAGTGACCCCCTTTTGCAGCTCAAGGAAGATGTTGCCTTAATTGAAGGGGTTTACGACGCTTTTGACCGGCAGAAGTATTTAGAAGGCGAACTTGCACCGGTTTTCTTCGGAAGCGCAATAAATAACTTCGGCGTTAAAGAGCTGCTGGATACCTGCATTGAAGTTACCCCGACGCCAAGGGGAAGGGAAACAGACCGCCGTATGATAGACCCTCTTGAGGAGCAGTTCTCAGGTTTTGTCTTTAAGATTCATGCTAATCTGGATCCCAAGCACCGCGACAGGATTGCTTTCCTCAGGATCTGCTCGGGCAAGTTTGAAAGGAATAAGTTTTTCCATCACGTTAGGCTCGATAAGAGCTTCCGTTTTTCAAGTCCCGCAACCTTTATGGCGCAGGAGAAAAACCTTGTCGAGGAGGCTTATCCGGGTGACGTGGTGGGGCTTTATGACACGGGAAATTTCAAGATAGGGGATACCTTAACCGAGGGAGAAAAGCTCATTTTCAAGGGGATTCCAAGCTTCTCTCCCGAGATCTTCAAGGAGCTTATAAATACAGATCCCATGAAAACAAAACAGCTGGAGAAGGGGACTCAGCAGCTTACAGATGAAGGTGTGGCTCAGCTTTTTGTTCAGCAGCTTGTAAACAGGAAAATTGTGGGAACAGTCGGAGAACTGCAGTTTGACGTTATACAGTACAGGCTTCTTCATGAATACGGCGCATCGTGCCGCTTCAGGCCGCTAAATTTCTATAAAGCCTGCTGGATCACTTCAGATGATGAAAAGAAAATTGAGGATTTCATACGCTATAAACCGGATAACATTGCTCAGGATAAAGACGGCAATCTGGTTTACTTTGCTGAAAGCGAGTGGCTCTTAAATAAGGCAATTGAAAATAATCCGGATATCAGGTTCCACTTCAATTCAGAGTTTAAGGTAAATTAAAAGCTTTCATTTTGAGTTAAATGTGTTAATAAAAAAGCCGGCAATAACTATTGCCGGCTTTTTTATTATATCCCTGAAGCTAAAGCAAATTAGCCGTTATCCTGCGGAGCCATCTTGCCGCGGTGCTGCATCATGCCTTTTCCCATCATGCCTTTTCCTCTTTTCTGGAAGCCTTCTCCCATTCTTTCACGGAGCATCGGTGCCATTTTGCGGAAAGTTTCCTTCTGCTGGTCGTTAAGGAGGTTATAGATCTGGAACCAGTTTTTTATTGATGACGCCTTCATATCTGCCTGTATGCCGCTTACTTTCTTTGTAAGGTCGAGTATTTTGTCTTCATCGGGATTATTGCTGGTAAAAAGGTTTTTTATGTCAAGCCTTGTCTTTGCAATATCTGAGCGGTAGTCGACCATCTGTTTCTGGTGCTCGGTTCTTAGCTTTTGAATCTGATCCTTCTGATCCTGAGAGAGGTTAAGTTCCTGGAGCATTTTCTGGCGGCCGGGCATTTTGCCCTGTCCCTTTCCCTGCTGCTGCTGGGCAAAAAGGCTGCCCAGGGGTAAAACTGCAATTAAGGCTACAGCTAATATATTTACTATCTGCCTTTTCATTTTTAATTCTCCTTTGTTATTTTAATGTATCATTTTTAATATTAATCAGGCTGGATCCAGATAAATATCATTCTTGAATATTTACATAACTTGGACACAGCCATTTGTGCCCAGGGTTTAAAGAAAAGCACATCATGAAAAAGAAAAATAAATTAAGTCTTTTATATCCAGTTTATTTAAACCTTAAAACGTTTCCAGGTGTCTAAAATTAGAACAAACAGTAATTTATGGCAGAAGAAAAGGATTTTGAATACGTCAGGCGCTTCATCAGTGGAGACGAAATGGCCTTTAATCTGCTGGTAGGGAAGTACCAGCAGAAAATTTACTGGCATGCCAGGCGTATGTTGGGAAATCATATGGATGCCGATGAAGTTACGCAGGAAGTACTGATTGTTCTTTATAATAAGCTGAAGAGCTTTAACTTTAAGTCGTCGCTCTTTACATGGATATACAGGATTACGGCAACCAGGAGCATTAATCAGCTCAACAAGAGGAAAGTAAAAAGATTTCTCTTTCTGGAGGATTCGGATTACGATACGCTTAAAGACTCAGAAGATATAGTAGAAAATATAGAAAATAAAGAGAAAGTAAAAAAACTGGACGGTGTCTTAAAGGAGCTTCCGGTTAAGCAGAGAGAAGTGTTTATACTCAGGAATTTTGATGAGTTGTCATATGAAGAGATATCCGAAATAACGGGCAGAAGTGTTGGCGGCCTGAAGGCCAACTACTTCCACGCTTTGAAGAAAGTAACGGAGATGATGGAAAAAAATGAAAACGAATGATGAAATATTAAAGTACCTTGCAGGCATGCTCACCGAAGAGGAGAAGAAGGCCTTTGAACTGGAGCTTCAGAAGTCGCCCCTTCTAAGAAAAGAGCTGGATAAGAAAGCCTCAGTTTTAAGCGGCATTAAGGCTTTGGGAAACACTGAGGCCGACAGCCATTATTTTGAGAATCTTCTGCCTCAGCTAAGGCAGAAGCTGAATTCCGGGAAAGGGAGGTCTTTCAGGCTTTATCCCAGGCTGGCCTACGTAATTCCGGTACTTGCCGTAATAGCATTCTTTGTTTTCAAACCTTTTATTTTCAAGCCTTCGGGATTTAACCCTTTTTACAAGGGAACAAGCGGACAGTCGGAGTTTACGAAGACAGTAAGCCAAATGAATGACGAGACGAAGACGGAAGTACTCAGCACTCTGATGGAAAATGAGACGGGCACAATTCAGGCAGAGGCACTTCCGGAGAGTGCAGCCGAGGCTGTTGAAAATACAATGGGGGAAGAGTTATACAAGGAATCTGATTCAAAAGGTCAGTACCTGGATAACGATGAGCTGATAAATACAATTTCAAGTGATGAGGCTGAGAGTATTTATCAAAACATGATTAATAAAAAGATTCTTTAGGAGAAAAAATGAAAGGTGTAGTTTTTGTCCTTATTTTCTTTGCGGTATCTTTTACTGCTCTTAATGCACAGCAGGGGCACCATATGTCCCAAAAGGCGCATGAGAAGATAAATGAGCTGGAAAAAATAAAGCTCATGGAGGCGCTGAACCTGGATGAGGCAACCATGGTTAAGTTTTTTGCCCGCAGGAAGGATTTCCAGAACAGAATCGCGGGTCTGAATTTACAGAAGAACAATGAATTAGACGAGCTTCAGAATGCACTCAATAGTGAGGGGGGCGCGGTCAGGGATGAACAGTTTTACAAGAAATTTGTTGAAAATATAAAATCGCTCGATATGAATATTGCAAAGACCCGGAACGAATATTTCAGTTCGCTGAGGGATATACTTTCTCAAAGGCAGATTGCAAAGCTGATGGTATTCGAAAGGAACTTCCGAAAGGAACTAAGAGACATAATTTTTAAAGAAAGAAGAAGAAATTTAGAATAATTTTAAAAAAAGTGTTGATTTTTTGGTAATCAAACCCTATTTTTACCTTGCTAATGCGGAAGTGGTGAAATTGGTATACACGCTATCTTGAGGGGGTAGTGCCTTAACTGGCATAGGGGTTCAAGTCCCCTCTTCCGCACTTAAAAAAAGAAAAGCCATCGTCTAAAAGCGATGGCTTTTTGCTTTTTAAAGATGCAGTTTGTCTTTCAAAACCATCCGGCTCTCATTACCTGGGGTGATATAGCAGGTTTACTGAAAGCGTAAAAGTATTAAACCCGTCCTCGTTGCTCATCTTTCCGAACAGGTTGACGAAGTTGATTCTAATGCCCGCATCCAGGTTCAGCTGACTTAAGATTCCGACGTCAATTCCGGCTCCTAATCCAAGGCCCCATCTGGCACGGCTGTCGGTGGAGAATTCCTGTGTGGTATTAGGGAAAATCCTGCTGAAATTTGTTTTTCCCTGGGCATTCATCTGAAGTTCCAGGTCGGCATATGGTGAAAATGAAGATTCAGGGTTAATCAGGTATTCAGCTCCAATGGCAAATGTAAAAATGCTAGTCGACGATTCCAGGTCAATTGCCGTAGTAGGGTTTATGATCACATTATTCTTGCTTCCGCTTATTGATGTATAAGCGAGCCTTCCTGTAAGTTTAACCGGTATGGGCTGAAGTCCGAATTTAATTTTCCCCTGGAGGTGATAGCCCGATTTAAGGCCAAGATTTCCCGAGGTATCGATGTCGTTTGTATAAGCGCCGGGCCCCAGGACGTAGGTCAGCCCGCCTCCGAAACCGTATTCAAGGTTCCGGCCCTGTGAAAAAACTGATGAAGAAAAGAAAAGTACAAAGAAAATAAGAGCAGTAGTAACCTTGTTCATTTTGTCTCCTTTTCCGTCTGTTAATTACATATTAAAAGCTTCAAGATGAAAGTAAATAGCTTTATTTGGGAACAGGGACTTTTTTGAGGTGAATAAACAGAAAAGCCCTTTACAGGTGATGTAAAGGGCTTTTAGCGCAGAAAACGCTTTTATTAGAATTTATAAGCTATACCAGCTGTAAGAATGCCAAGTCCGTAACCCAGTTCACCGAAGACGGCAAAATTAGGGCTGAAGAAGTAGCGTACGCCGCCGTGAATACCGATTACTGCATAGCTGCCAGAGGCGCTGTAATCGTGTCCAAAGTAATCTGACGGTGTAGAAACGCTGACTACATTATATCCAACTGTAAGGCCTGCATAACCGTCCAGGTTCTTAATGCTCTCCAGGAAGTGGTATTCGCCTCTTGCGGCAATGAGGAAATAGGTATATTTCCATGACCAGTTCTCGCCTGCCCATCCTCCCCAGTCTTCTGATGAACTTGCATAGCCCACAAGTCCGCCGACAGATATTTTGTCGTCAATGCCGTACTGGAAACCCGCGCTGATGGGGGGCATGCTGGACGTACCGTAAATACCAGCCATTCCAAGACCCAGACCCAGCTGGCCAACCTGTGAGTTTTTCTGGAAGGGGTTAACCGACTGTGCAGATGTCGTCATTGATGACAGCATAATAATAACTAAAAGTGCAGCAAGTACCTTAAAAGTTGATTTCATTAGAACCTCCATTAATTGATTGTTATTAGACCGGGAAACTAAAAAAAAGTAATCCCTAAAGAGTTTAATTAGATATAGAATTACACTTAAATAAGTAAAAATATTTAATAACACCAGGGTTGTCAGGTCTTTCCCTGAAATCAGATTTTCTTATATGGGTAAATTAAAGAACAGGTCTCAAACTTCTATCCTTGCGGCACTTATAAAAGTAAGCAGGCGTGAATAAACGATATCGAATCCAAATTCAAAATAAATGTGTTCAGAGACTTACAATAATATACATAAAAGAATTCAAATGTCAATTGTCAAAAGTACATTATATTAGCTAAGAGGATGACAGGTCCCTGTCGTTTTTTCCCCCTGCAAATACAGAAAAGAAGAGTTTGCTTAATTCTAAGTCTTAGAGTAAATTTGTTGAACAAAAAAATGGAGTTACAGTGTCAACATTAAACAATACCATTGTTAAATTTGTTGAGCTTCTTCCGAAGCCCATTGTAAAAATATTCGCCCAGCGTTACATTGCAGGCGATACGCTTCAGGATGCAATCAGAGTTGTAAAGGAATTAAATTCCAGGGGAATTTATGCAACCATGGATGTTTTAGGCGAAGCTATTCAAACAAAGAGCGAAGCCCTTCAGGCAAAAAAAGAATGCCTGGAAGTACTTGAAGCCATTAAGGACAATAATCTTATGGCAAACCTTTCTGTTAAACCCACACAGCTCGGACTTGCGCTGGACAAGGAATACGGGCTTAAGGAAACAGCAGAAGTTGTTGCCAGAGCAAAGGAACTGAATAACTTCGTGCGTCTGGATATGGAAGATTCCCCGTATACGGATGCAACTTTTGAGCTTCTCAAGTGTTTAAGAGAAAAATTTGACAACGTTGGCGTTGTGGTTCAGGCATACTTAAAAAGAACCTTAAGCGACGTTCAGTTGTTAAATAAAATAGGTACAAATTACAGACTGTGCAAGGGTATCTATATCGAGCCCGAAGAAATAGCTTATAAGGATAAGCAGAAGATCAGGGACAATTACCTGGAAATACTAAAAACGATGCTTAAAGACGGAAATTACGTGGGTATTGCCACTCACGATGATTACCTGGTCAACGGCGCCTTAAAGCTCTTAAAAGAGTTGAACGTTCCGAAGGATAAATATGAATTCCAAATGCTCTACGGAGTAAAGGAAGACCTGAGGGATAAGATCAATGAAGCCGGGCATAAGATAAGGATCTATGTACCATTCGGCAAGCAATGGTACAAATATTCTATCAGAAGATTAAAAGAGAATCCGCAGGTTGCATGGTACATTACAAAAAGTATTTTTATGTTTAAATAAATGAATGTAATAGGAATAGAAAGTTCTTGCGACGAAACTTCGGTTGCAGTAATACGTGACGGTAAATTAACTTCAAATTTAATTTCTTCACAGGATTTTCATGTAAATTATGGAGGCGTGGTTCCTGAGCTCTCGAGCCGCGCCCATTTACAGATCATCATCCCGCTGCTAAAGGATTCACTGAGGCAGTCGGGCATAAGCTTAAATGACGTTGATGTTGTCTGTGCCACTGCAGGGCCCGGTCTCATAGGCGCTCTTCTGGTAGGGCTTACATTTGGCAAGTCGCTGGCTTATTCATTAAATAAGCCGTTTATACCGGTAAACCACATTGAGGGGCATATTTTCTCCGGATTTTTAATGGAAGAAAAGCCGGAATTCCCTTACCTGGCTCTTGTGGTCTCAGGAGGGCATACGCTTCTTTTAATAGTAAAAAGCGATACAGAGATCATAAAGCTGGGTACGACGGTAGATGATGCGGCAGGGGAGGCTTTTGACAAGGTAGCCAAGATGCTGGGCCTGGGATATCCCGGGGGTCCGAAGATACAAAAATCTGCTTCACTTGGAAACCCCGAGAAAATACAATTCCCTATAGCCAGTCTGAAAAATCCATACGACTTTTCTTTTTCAGGGCTTAAGACTGCGGTTCTGCGCTATCTTCAGCAGACATATGGCAAAGATAAAAAAGTGCCTGAGGAGGACCTGCCGGACATTGCAGCTTCATTTCAGAGGGCCGTAATTAAGGCTCTGGTCAGGAACGTGGAAAAAGCGCTCAAGGAATATAAGGTAAACTCACTTTCACTTGTTGGCGGTGTGGCGGCAAATAAAGCACTGCGTGATGCTATGGCAGAGGCTGCTTCAAAGTACAGGAAAAAGCTCGTGATCCCGGACTTTATTTATTGCGGCGATAACGCTGCAATGATAGCTTATCGGGGACAGAGGCTTTTCCAGAATGGTAATAAATATTCCCTGGATTATAATGCTTTCCCGGGACTTCCTTCAAACACATTTGCCGGGTAAAGTATGCTTTCAGTGAAAAAGTACGAGGATATCCATAAACTTTCTGATGAAGAGAAGCTTCTTCTTCTCAGGAAATGCAGAAAAAGAATAGATTTATTTGACAAAATTTTAGTATATATACTAAACAAGCGTACCGACGTGGCTGTTTTAATAGGAAGAGTTAAAATTTCCTTAGGGCAGCCGATCTATTCGCCGGATCGCGAAAGGGATGTTTCAGAAAAAATAAACAGATCTAACAAAGGGCCGCTTTCCAGGGAATCACTGGACAGGATATACGAAAGAATCCTGGATGAGTCCAGATCTACTCAGAAAGCAGAGTCATCAAAGATTAATGCAAAATAATTCTCCCAATTCAGAAAAAAAAAAGTCATTTAAGGATCTGCTGAGTAAAAAAGAGCTGATGATAGTAGCGTTAGCTTTTGTTATTACTCTGGCAATTCTTATTAATACTTTTTTCTCGCCCAATTACTACAAGTGGCAGTCTCCTGTTACCTTTGAGATCAGGCATGGGATGACTCTGAACAACACACTGGATTCACTTTACGCCAAGGGGATAATTCCAAGCAAGACAAATATGCGGATTGCGGCAATTATCATGGGCGGGGGGAGGAACCTGAAGTCCGGTCGGTATAAGATTCCAAACGGGCTCAGCTACGTGGGCCTAATGGAACTGTTTACCTCGGGTAAAAGGGAGGTCTCTTCACTTATTACCTTCTCTGAAGGCTTTACTATTTACCAGTTTGCGCATATACTTAAAGACAGGCTCCAGCAGGACAGCCTGGAGGTCGTTAAACTCTGCCAGAACAGGCGTTTCCTGGATTCTTTGGGTATTGACGCCCCGAGCCTGGAAGGGTATTTAATGCCCGACTCCTATTATTTTTATGAAAAGACGTCTGCGCGCCAGGTAATCGGCCGCCTGAGGGGAGAGTTTAACAGGTTTTTTACAGACAGCCTGAAAAACCGCCTCAGAGGGATGAAATACGACCTGCGGGAGATCCTTACCATAGCTTCAATTGTCGAAGGGGAGTCGGCAAAAGCCTCCGAGTATCCTGTTATTGCAGGCGTTTATTATAACCGTCTTAAGGCAGGTATGAAACTGCAGGCCGATCCGACCGTTCAGTATGCACTGCTCGGGCGCTGGAGAAGGCTTTATAATAAGGATCTCTTATTTGATTCGCGCTATAATACTTATTTATATTACGGCCTGCCTCCCGGACCAATAAGCAATCCGGGCAGGGCGGCAATTATGGCGGCACTCTATCCGGCAAAGCACAATTATTTGTACTTCGTTGCCGATGGAACAGGCGGGCATAAGTTTTCTTCATCATTTTCCGAACACCAAAAATTAGTGAGAGCATACAGACAATGGCGGGACAAACAGGCAGAAAAATACTAAAACTTCTTATCTTACCGGTACTGCCGCTTCTATTGGCAAGCTGTGCAAACCAGCTTGCACCGGGAGGTGGGCCCATAGACAGGACTCCTCCTGAAGTTGTTTCTGTATATCCGGAAAACGGTACAACAGGCTTCCATGAGGGTTACTTTGAAGTTAACTTTTCCGAGTACGTGGACAGGCGCTCAGCGCAGGATGCCATATTTATTTCTCCTGCCGTGGAAGGACAGTTGGAATATGACTGGAGCGGGAAAACCTTAAGAGTGAACTTCCCTGAACATCTCCGCGACAGCCTGACTTATGTTGTAACACTGGGAACAGATCTTGTGGACTTAAACAACAGGAACAGGATGGCGCAGGCTTATTCTTTCTCATTCTCAACAGGAAATAAAATTGACAAGGGGATGGTTGAGGGAAAAGTCGTTACTAACGACCCGTCAGGAGTAATGCTTTATGCCTATGAGAATACCGGAGCTGAAATCAACCCTTCGAAAGAAAAACCCAAGTATATCTCTCAGGCGGGCAAGGACGGCAGATTCAGGCTCCTCGGTATGGCTGAGGGCACATACAGGGTTTTTGCAATAAAAGATGAATTCCGGGATTTTATTTATAATGTAGGCGAGGACCTCTTTGGGGCGCCATACAGGGATATTACCTTATCAGGAAAAGATTCGGTTTTCAGAAACATGGATTACTTCCTTTCAAAAGAGGATACTGCAAAGCCGAGGCTCGTTTCAGCGGCAATGACGGACCGCTATCATATTCTTATCGGCATAAGCGAGGAATTCGACAGCACTATTATTAATGCTGGCAACTTCTACATTTATGACTCCACCACACAAAAAGAGTTTTCACCGCTTTATGCTTTTAAGGGACGGGCTAAAGCCAACGAAATGGTGCTTGCATTAAAAGAAACCCCGGGCGGGCAGGACAACATATACCTTTTTGCCAAAAGAGTTTCCGACAGGCACGGCAATACTACAAAGGATGATTTTGTAAAACTTACTGTCAGTACCAAACCCGACACTTCTGCCCCAAGGCTTCTGCAGACAAAGCCTGGAGCAAATGAAGGAGAGGTAGAGACATCAAAGCCTGAATTTACTTTTTATTTTGATGACGGCTTCGACTCCCTTCAGGCAAAAAAAGGGATTTCCGCAATCGACAAATCGGGCAATAAACTCCCTGTAGATGTAAGCTTTGATGATAACGCATCCTTTAAGGTGAAGGTAATGTCTGAACTGAAGCCCAGGCTGAAATATTCGATAAAAGTCGACTTAAAGCAGATTATGGATGCCGCCGGCAACAGTACAGATTCAGTTTATACGCTCACATTTACAACCAGTTCGGGCATGGAATATACCGGTGTCTCCGGCAGCATCAGGCCTGACTCAAATATGATGAGCAGCAACCTGGTTGTTGTGCTCCAGGGAGTGGATAAAAACAGGCCCGTTTATAAAAAACGCATTGGGCGGAAAAAAGACTTTAACTTTAATAAGGTCACTCCCGGCAAGTATCAGATCTGGAGTTTCGATAACAGGGACAGTACGGGAGTCTATAATGCGGGTAAACCGTTCCCGTTTAAGCCCTCCGACAGGTTTACTTTTTATCCGGATACGCTGAACCTGAGGGCGCGCTGGCCTGTTGAAGACGTAAACATCGACTTCAAATAGAAAGAGATTTTTAGAGCACTTCCGGCGGCTTATTTTTACCGTTTGCAGAACAGGTAAGCCGCCTTTAACATTATTTAACCGCACTTAACAAATTCGTATTTCTTTCCTTGATTATTCAGAAAATATCAATGATCTTGCATATCTGAATTTTAGCTATTAATCCATTCCACATTTGGAGGCTTCAAATATGAGCGACAATATTCCGGGCATCTCCCGAAGGGATTTCCTGAAGATCACCGGTACACTGGCTGTGGGGGCGGCACTTGTAAACCCTATGCTGGACAGGGCGTTTGCCGGCCAGGCTATGGGCAGGACATCATCCTATGAGTTTTTTAAGACACTCTGCGGCCTTGATAACGTTACAATAAATAAACTCCTTGCAGTTGCCCTTTCAAAAGGGGGAGATTATGCCGACCTGTATGCCGACTACAGCATAAATAACAGCATTTTTCTTGAAGACAGGATAATTAAGAGTGCTTCAAAGAATATCTCCTCCGGCATCGGAATCAGGGTCTTAAAAGGGGACCAGACGGGCTATGCATATTCTGAAGACATGACATTTGAAAGCCTGAAGAATGCTGCTCTTACGGCTGCAAACATAGCAAATGAGGCGGGAAAAAGCTTTTCTGCCAATGTTACAAACCAGAAAGTGAAGAATTATTATGAAATAAGCCTTCCTTTCAGCGAAGTGGAGCTTGATGAGAAGATAAAACTCCTCAAGGAATCCGAAACTGCGGCTTTTCAGAAAGACAAGCGTATTACAAAGGTAAGCGCCAATATACTGGACTCTGAACGTTTTATTGTTGTAGCCAACAGCGAAAACGTCCTTATGGAAGATTATCAGCCTCTTATGCGCTATAATGTATCGGTTATTGCCGAAGAGGAAGGTAAACGCCAGTCGGGACGCATGAGCGGCGGCGGCAGAATTGGAATGGAGTATTTCAAGAATGTTAAAAGCCACACAAAGCTGGCCGAAGAAGCCGTAGAGCAGGCGCTTCTTCTTTTAACCGCAAAGAACGCCCCTGCAGGCCCTATGCCTGTAGTGCTTTCGCCCGGAGACTCAGGAATCCTCCTTCATGAGGCCATAGGACACCCCCTGGAAGCCGATTTCAACAGGAAGGGTACTTCGGCCTATTCCGGACGCGTAGGGCAGAAAGTGGCCTCGGAGCTCTGTACGGTTTACGACGGCGGCACAATTCCAAATGACCGCGGAAGCATTAACTTTGATGACGAGGCTGTGACTTCCAATAAAACAACGCTGATTGAAAAAGGAATTCTAAAAGATTACATGCACGACAGAATCAGCGCAAACTACTATAAGGTTAAGCAGACCGGAAACGGCAGAAGGGAATCCTACAAATATTACCCGATTCCCAGAATGACGGTAACATACCTTGAAAACGGCACAACAGACCCCGGGGAGATTATATCCTCAATTAAGAAAGGCGTCTACTGCAAAACCTTCTCGGGCGGACAGGTGGATATCTCAAACGGCGACTTTGTTTTCAATCCCACGCTGGCCTTTATGATCGAGGAGGGAAAGATGACTTATCCGGTTAAAAACTTTACCCTGATCGGCAACGGGCCTGACATCCTTACTAAGGTTACAATGGTCGGAAATGACTTTAAGTTTTCCGACGGCATGTGGACCTGCGGCAAGGGGCAGTCGGTTCCTGTTGGAGTCGGACTCCCGACAGTTAAGGTATCTGAAATCACAGTTGGCGGCATGTAAAACAAAAAATCCGGAGTAAAAATGTTACTTGATGAACATAAAAAACTGGCTCAGGAAGTCATAGATCTGGTTAAAAAACAGGGCGGGGATACGGCAGTTGTCCGTATCAGCTATGGGACGGACAAGGAGGTTTCAGTCCGCAACCAGAAGATAGACACCCTTACGCAGTCAAATTCAAAAGTGCTTTCCTTAACGCTGAGCAAGGATAAGAAAAAGGCAGCTGTAAGTACCAGCGATTTTTCCGAAGAGGCACTGAAGAACCTGGTCAAAGATGCCATGAAAATTGTAAAGTACACGGGGGCAGACGAGTTCTACGGGCTTCCTGAAAAAGATGAGCTTGGAATGGCGGAAGCGGATCTCAAAATGTATGACCCAAATGAAGAGTCCGTTACAATTGAAAAGCGTATTGAAATGGCAAAAGAGCTTGAAAGCCTTTCTCTTAAATACGACAAGGACCTTATTGCCGACGGAGCCTCTGTAAGCAGCAGCTCGGGGCATTTTGTCCTGGCAAACTCACTCGGCTTCTGCGAAGGCTACAGGCAGTCTGACTGCGGGATGCAGAGCTCCTGTGCAATCCCGGATGCCGTTGAAGGCCTAAATTCGGCAAGGAAGCAGTCGGGAGGCTGGTATACTGCAGCCAACAGATTTGACCAGTTAGACCCGGTTGAAAGTGTAGCCGAGAAGGCTGCAAAGCGTACAATTATGAAAAGGGGAGCCAGAAAGCCGAAGACTCAGACGGTTCCGGTTATCTTTGAAAACACGGTTGCCAGGGGATTACTCTCATTCCTCGTGCAGGCTATAACAGGGGGGAACATCTATACAAAGCAGTCGTTCTTAACTGACAAGCTGGGGCAGAAAATAGCAGGGGAGAACGTTACAATAGTGGAAGACCCGCTCATAGCAGGACAGGTTGCCTCGCGTCCTTTTGACGGCGAAGGGGTAAAAAGTAAGAGAAAAGTTGTCGTTGAAAAAGGGGTTCTTAAGACCTTCCTCCTGGACTCATATTCAGCCAGAAAGCTTAACATGAAGACGACAGGAAATGCTGACGGGGTGAGCAACCTTTATCTTGAAAGCGGGAAAAGCAGCCTGGAAGAGATGATAAAAACAATTGACAACGGGGTGCTTATAACCTACACTTCAGGCTTCGGTGAGATACTTCAGACGGGGGATTATTCAAGGGGAGCCCAGGGCTTGTGGATTGAAAACGGTAAGGTCGCCTACCCTGTAAATGAGTTTACAATTGCCTCAACCATGTTTGATATTCTGAATAATATTGAGATCATAGGTGACGACCCGATTAAGACAGGCTCCGTTTATTGCCCTTCCATTAAAGTTAAAAAGATGACAATAAGCGGCGTTTAAGTAGTAATATTATAAATTAAGCTGTAAGACCTAAGTAGATGTAAATAAATAACTTAAGTTTTGCCATGTGACAATAAGGGCGGAATAACATCTGCCCTTTTTTATTTTTCTGCCGGCTCTTTCACGGCTCTCCAAGACAGGGCATATCATCTCTCTTTATTCCCAGATATCGGGCTTTTATCTGCTATCAAAAATCGATATTAAAAGCACGCAACATTAATAATTATAATAAGTTAGGCCCCATTACCTGAAGAGTCCGGGCTGTGCAGGAGGCTGGACTTCTTTATCACTTGTATTAAAAAAATGAAGTAATATATTAAAATGAGTGGATAAGAGGAACGGTTATCTTAATAAGGGGAAGGCCATGAAGAGTTCTGCTTTTAAGATTATACCTTTCCGGGATGCTGGAAGTGCATTCCGGGAAAAACAATGAACAACAAATGAAGGAGAAAAAACATGGCAGAAGAGATGAATCCGGGGTATGTTCCTCCCGAGCGGGACCCCATTCCTCCAAGGTCCAGGGATATAACAGTTGAACAGGGGCGTCCAGGAATACTAAAGAGGATTTCCTGGGGGGCAGTTTTTGCGGGTGTGGTTGTTGCCCTGGTAGTTCAGCTGATGCTGAGTCTTTTAGGTCTGGGAATAGGCTTTGGATCTATTGAGCCTATGCGGGAGAGTAATCCCTTTGCAGGCCTTGGAACCGGAGCATTGGTCTGGTGGGTTATAAGCATGCTGATTGCTCTTTTCTTAGGGGGCATGACCGCCTCACGCCTGGCCGGCGTTCCGAGAACTTTCGACAGTGTGCTTCATGGTGTACTGGCATTCAGTGTATTTACGCTTGTTTCATTTTATCTGCTTACTACTGCAGTAGGCAGCGTTATAAGCGGAGTAGGAAGCCTTGTTGGAAAGACACTTTCAATGGCAGGCCAGGGTATTCAGGCGGCGGCGCCTGAAGTGGCAGGAGCCGTCAAGAGTGAGCTTCAAAAGCAGGGAATTGACCTGGCAGACCTGAAATCCGAGGCACGGCGCACCTTGCGCGAAACCGGGAAACCTGAGCTCCAGCCCGAGAACCTGAGGCGTCAGGGAAATGAGGCGATGCAGGACGTAACAGGAAGCGCCGGCAATGCGGCTCAGAATCCGCAGGCTGCGGATAATGAAGCCGATAACCTCATTGACCGTCTTTTCAGCCGGGGGCAGAATATTGCCAATGCGGCCGACCGGGATGCAGCTGTAAATGTCATAATGAAAAGAACGGGCAAAAGCCGCGAGGAGGCAAACCAGATAGTAGATAACTGGATTCAGACATATAACCAGTCGAAGCAGAAGCTTTCAACGGCCAAAGATTCTCTTGAAAGGAAAGCCCGCGAGACCGGGGATACAGTTGCAGCTGCAATGTCCAAAGCCGCCATATTTGCATTTATAGGGCTTATTTTGGGGGCAGTTGCCGCAGCTTTTGGAGGAAAGCTTGGTGAGCCTCATGATACCCCTGTACCCGTAAGGGTAAGCGAAACCAGGTATTAAGGGCATTACTTAAAGTTATTTAGGAACTATGCCTGAGCCGAACTTGACGGCATAGACATAGGTAAACTCAGCCCCAAGAAAAAGTATCTGGGCAGTGTAGTAAATCCAGATGATAAATATTGCAAGCGATCCGGCAGCCCCGAAAGTCGAACTGACGCTGCTTCTGCCCAGATACAGGCTGATCAGGTATTTACCCAGTATGAACAGGAGAGATGTAATTATTCCCCCAATTCTTACGTCTTTCCATGAGAGTTTAACGTCGGGCAATATCCTGTAAATCATTGAGAAAAGCACAACCATAATTATGAGTGAAATGACAAAATCCGTCAGGCTAAGGACAAAGGCGGGAATTGAAATATAGCGCTCAATAAAGTCGCTGAGTGCAGAGATTACGGTACTTATTATAAGCGAAAGCATCAGCAAAAAGCCCACTGCAATAATGAGCGAAAAGGAAATTAAACGGCTTTTAAGGAATGCTACGAGTGCTTTGTCCGGCTTGCGTCTTACCTTCCAGATCATATTAAGCGAATCCTGAAGCTCCAGGAAAACGCCCGAAGCACCCAGAAGCAGTGTAACAACTCCTATAACCGTTGCAATTATTCCTGACTGAATGTTGCTCGACTTCGTAATTGCATTCTGGATTAAAACTGCGCTTTCTCTTCCTACAAAAGACTGAAGCTGCCCGACAATCCTTCCCTGTGCGGCATCGTTTCCAAAAACAAAGCCGGCTATTGCAATTATTAAAAGGAGCATAGGCGCAATTGAGAATATCGTGTAAAACGAAAGTGAGGCGGCAAGCTTGGGTGCCTTATCATCACTCCACTTGCTGAAGGTTTCCTTGATAACATTCCAGACGAGACTAAATTTCATACCCCGGACCTGGCTTTATTGTGTATTAATCTTAAAATATCGAAAAATATTATTAAATCAAGACACAGCCATCACTCTCAGAAAGGCTCTCGGCTTTCAGTTTTTTTGTTCTGCAGATTACTGTTTTAAAGCCAAGGGCTTTGGCCTCCAGTTGACAAAAAAGACGCCGAGAGTAATTATTAGGCCGCTAAGGATAGTAAGAATTGTAATGTGTTCCTGAAGGACCATCCATGCTGAGAAGACCGTTACAAAGGGCTCAATATAAAGGAACACACCCACAGTAGTAGCCTCCATTTCCTTCAGGGCCTGCGCCCAGAAGACGTAGGCAATGCCGGAGCAGAAAACGCCAAGAAAAATTATTGCCAGCCAGGCATTAAAAGACATATGGAAAAGTAAACCGATATATCGGGGGCTGATTGTAAAAGGGGAAAGAATGAGGGCCATAAAGCTGAAGAGGTAGAAAATCGTAAGGAGGGGGGAAAAGTGCAGTGAAATCTTTTTATTCAAAGCAGAATATATGCTCCAGGTAAAGGCGCTTGCAAGGACAAGGAAATCCCCCCGGTTTGAAATGAGGCCAATGTTTGTAAAATCCCCCTTGCTGATTAAAAGCACGAGGCCGAACATGGAAAGCATAATGCCCCCGATCCTGATTAAATTCAGGGATTCGTGGAAAAACATTACGCCTATAATTGCCATAAACACCGGCGACAGTCCTATTATCCAGCCTGTGTTTGCTGCTGAGGTAAATTTCAAGCCTGTAACCTGTATCCAAAGGTGAAAAGAGGCGATTAGAGCAAGGAGAATGATATTTCTAAGCACCCTCATTGGTACGGTAAATCTCCCGTCCTTAAAAAGAACCACGGCAGCCAGCAGGGCGATCCCGAAAATGAGCCTGGTAAAGACGATCTCAGCGGGATTAGCCTCGGCAAGAGCGATTTTTGTAGCAACAAATGAGGCTCCCCATACGAGAACCGCAAACAGGGGTTTCCAGAAGCTGGATACTTTAACTTTCATTAATGGCGTTCTTAAAGCGTACTCTTAGGATACCGTTTTTAAAATCAGTAGAGATTATTTTAATTGATCCTATTTCTTTTGTTTTTCCGACGTGAGGGCCTATGCATGGACAAGCGTCATAGTCACCGATCCTGACGATTCTGACCTTGTCGCCTGCGTCTTCGGGGAGGCGTTCCAGATTAAATGTCCTTTGGGCTTCTTCGCGACTTAAGAATTCCTCTGTTACGGGGAGGTCCAAATCTATAATTTCATTTACTTTAGCTTCAATTGTCTGAATTTCGTTTTCCGTTAAATTACGGTCGAAATGATAGTCACACTTGGATTTTTTCTTTTCAATATGGGCGCTGAAACTTCTTCCGCAGCTGAACATTCTTACCATTGTCTGGTTTAATATGTGTTCTGCCGAATGCATCTGTGGGTTATAGTCTTTTCTTGGTTCCATAAGTTCCCGGATAGTTTTACTTCAAAAATAAGTTTAAACATAAAAATAAATAAGAGAAATTTCCATTTAGAATTACAGTGTAAGGCTATTAGTGCGCCTGATTTCAGGATTCAGATTTTTATTGACAATCAGGACTTTTAGGGCTATAATACCGGACTGAAGATTTTTGAAAAAACGTAAAAAACGAGAAAAGGAGAACCATTTAGAATGGCCGCAGTTGAACCTAACAAGGTTATTTACTCCATGATCGGGGTAAGCAAGTTCTATAATCAGAAA
Source organism: Ignavibacteria bacterium (assembly GCA_025612375.1). NCBI lineage: Bacteria > Pseudomonadati > Ignavibacteriota > Ignavibacteria > Ignavibacteria bacterium. Next base: position 103,108 of record JAAXKN010000010.1, on the reverse strand, counting down.
CCGGTAATTAAGGATATATATTTATCATATTTCTACGGCGCCAAGATCGGCGTTCTGGGCCTGAACGGCTCGGGAAAAAGTACGCTTCTTAAAATTCTTGCCGGGGTGGACAAGGATTTTAACGGTGAGACCGTGCTTTCTCCGGGCTATACAATAGGCTACCTCGAACAGGAGCCGCAGCTGGATGAGGCTAAGACGGTAAGGGAAATTGTTGAAGAAGGGGTGCAGGAAGTTGTGGACCTCTTAAAGGAATATGATTCAATCAATGAAAAATTTGGCGAACCGATGTCTGATGACGAGATGACAGAGCTTTTAGAGCGCCAGGGGAAGGTCCAGGAACGCCTCGAAGCCTTTGATGCATGGGAACTGGATTCCAAGCTTGAAATGGCTATGGATGCCCTTAGGTGCCCTCCGGGCGAAACATCAGTAAAGGTTCTCTCGGGAGGAGAGAAAAGAAGGGTGGCGCTCTGCAGACTGCTGCTTAAAAAGCCGGACATTCTTCTGCTGGATGAACCTACAAACCACCTGGATGCCGAATCTGTTGCATGGCTGGAACATCACCTCCAGAAGTATGAAGGCACGGTTATAGCTGTTACACACGACCGCTACTTCCTGGATAATGTTGCAGGCTGGATCTTAGAGCTCGACCGCGGGCAGGGAATTCCCTGGAAAGGAAATTATTCATCATGGCTCGAGCAGAAGCAGAACCGCCTGGCTCTGGAGGAAAAGAAGGAATCAGAGCGCCAGAAGACTCTCCAGAGGGAACTTGAATGGATCAGGATGTCTCCTAAAGGGCGCCACGCAAAGTCCAAGGCAAGAATTACTTCTTATGAGAGCCTGCTTAAACAGGAGTCTGAAAAGCTTCAAAGGGAGCTTGAGATCTATATTCCGGCCGGACCCCGCCTGGGCAATAATGTAATTGAGGCCGCTGGCGTAAATAAGGCATACGGTGAGAAGCTTCTTGTTGATGATATGAACTTCGCGCTTCCACCGGGAGGCATTGTCGGCGTTATAGGCCCTAACGGCGCCGGAAAAACCACACTTTTTAAGATGATTACAGGAAAGGAAACCCCTGACTTGGGTGAAATTAAAACAGGAGAAACTGTAAAGCTGGCCTACGTGGATCAGTCCAGGGAAGCCCTTGATCCTGAGAAGACCATCTGGGAGATGATCTCGGGCGGGGAGGACAACCTTATGCTCGGAAATAAAAGCGTAAACTCAAGAGCCTATGTTGCGCAGTTCAACTTCTCGGGCGCCGACCAGCAGAAGAAAGTCGGTCTTCTTTCAGGCGGCGAGCGTAACCGCGTTCATCTTGCAATGATGCTGAAGTCAGGCGCAAATGTGCTTCTGCTGGATGAACCTACAAATGACCTGGACGTCAATACAATGCGTGCTTTGGAAGAGGCTCTGGAAAACTTTGCCGGATGTGCCGTTGTAATAAGCCACGACCGCTGGTTCCTGGACCGCGTTGCCACTCACATTCTGGCTTTTGAGGGTGAAAGTAAGGTCGTATGGTTTGAAGGCAATTTCTCGGACTACGAGGAAAACAAGCGCCAGAGGCTTGGTGCTTTGGCCGAGCAGCCGCACAGAATAAAGTACAGGCAGCTTACAAGATAATTTTAGAAATGACTTAAAAAACAGAAAAGCGCCCCGGGAATTTTTCTCTGCGGGCGTTTTTTTTGACGCCTCATTTATTATCTGTCAAAGACTACCCTGAAAACAGTGCCAGAGCCCTTGATGCTTTTTACCTCAATGACTGCCCCATTCAGCTCGGCGTATTTTTTTGCCAGGGCTAAACCCAGTCCGTTACCCTGATACGACCTTGTGTAGCTCTGGTCCTCCTGCGAGAAAGGTTCAAAAAGCCTTGGAAGATAGCTTTCCGAAATCCCGATTCCTGTATCCTCAATTGAAACGATAAGCCTGTCTTCCTCGTCCTTTTCCAGGATTATCCTGATTTTTCCCTGATCCGTGTATTTAACTGCGTTGTCGATGAGGCTGCGGAAGACCTGTGAGATGGAATATTCATCTGCAATGATACTGGCATCAGAAGAATAGTTTTCGAGCTGCATCACAACGCCTTTATCGGCGGCATATTTCCTGAATTCGGCATAAAGGTTCCGCAGGATATCATTATAAATATCCATCTCCCTTGGATATAGTTCATAGGTCCCGGTCTGAAGTTCAGACATATTGACAATAAGATCTACGGTTCTGAAAAGCCTTTTGCCCGCTTTTTCAATTATCTTGAAGTTCTTCCTGAGCTCGTCGTCCTCCCTTAAATCCAGCTCTTCTTTCAATAGAGCTGAATAGGTAAGTATAGTATTAACAGGAGTCCTGATTTCATGTGATATCTGTGCCAGGAACTCGGTTTTCATCCGGTCTGATTTTTCAGCTTTTTCCTTGGCGCTTATAAGTGCGTGCTCGGTTCTTTTTCTTTCTGTAATATCGATTACAATAGTAATGAGCACTTCATCCCAGCCCTTTGAATTTTTAAGGATATTAATGGTATGTTCGGTGTCGATTGTTGTGCCGTCTTTCTTTTTCATCTGGTATTCAGTCCGGAACGTGTTTTCCCTTGCGAGCTGGGGGTCGCCTAAGCGTTTGAGGTTTTCAAAATGTTCGGCGGAAAAAAATAAGAACTCAGGGGTTTTGCCTATGACCTCGGCTGGTCTGTAGCCGAATATTTTTTCAACTACAGGGTTGCATGCAATTATTTTGCCGGTTGACCTTTCACTTACAAAAACAGCCTCATTCAGGTTTGCGAACATCTTCTCAAGGAGGCTTTTAGCCCTTAAAAATTCCCGTTCAACACTCTTTTTTTCTGTAATATCGAGTGCAGTGGAGACGACACCCTTCATATTGCCGTTTTCATCGTAATCGGGCTCAATTACGATGTCATAATAGAAATCCCTGCCCCTGGCTTTTGTTTTTACGATCTTCCGCGTCTTGATGGACGATTCGAGAACCTGCTTTTTAATTGCCTGCAGGACCAGGGCATCTTCCCGGGGTAAAATCTCGATGTCTGTCTTACCCTTTACTTCTTCAGAAGAATATCCGAGGAATGAATTGTTGCTCCAGGTATAGTGGAGGTTTTTATCCTGCTTTAGTATCAAGACAGGGGAATGCCGGGCAGTTAAGATGATCTGTTCCTCTTTTTCCCTGAGTTTTCTTTCCATTTTTTTGAGCTTTTGCACATGCCTGATGGAATGTTCCAGAATTGCAGGGCTCAGGTCACTTTTGGGCAGGAAGTCGTCTGCTCCAAAATATAAGTCATCCTCGGAGGATATGCTGCTGCCTGTGGATATTACAGGTATTCCTGCTGCAGAGATTAAAATCGTGGAGAATGTGTCCCTGTTTTTTAACGCCTGCAGGTCCAGGTCCACAATTAAAAGGTCAAACTCATTTTCTTTCAGCAGGCCCTGTGCTCTGGAGGGATCTGAAGCAGACTTAAGGGCGAGCTCCTCTGTGAACCTCTCCTGGCTTGCTTTTAAGACTCCCGCCAGCTCTTTTTCATTTCCGGATAGAAGTAGTATTCTCATTTCAAAATAAATCTTACTTAGGCCGCTTTAATTGATTTACATTTTTGTTTTAACTTAGCTGATTATCCGGCTTTTATAACCAGGTTTTCTATTTATAACTTATCTTTCGTTAAAAAAGTTCGGCTTGTGTGGGAAAACTCCCTTTTCCCGTAACGGCGGAAATAGTAATTTTTCCAGAAATTCATTAATATTATAGTGAACTTTTCAAATACAAAGGAAAAAGGATGAGAAGAAAATTTACCATAACGGCATTATTTATTTTCCTGTTCGGCTTAAGCCCTGAAATCCTTCCACAGTCTGCGGGCATCAACTTTATGATGGGGTTTCCGCAGGGGGATTTCAAAAAAAGTATAGACCGCATGGGCTTCGGGGCAGAGGGGTTCTTAACTCTCTGGACTGTAAACCCTTCAATGCCTTTTACGCTCGGCCTGGACGGGAGCTATATGACCTACGGCAGTGAGTCGCGCAATGAACCTTTCAGCACGACCATTCCGGACGTGACGGTAGGCGTGAACAGAACAAATAACATTGTCAACTTTCACCTCCTTTTGCAAATTATGCCTCCGGCCGGGAACGTCAGGCCTTATATTGAAGGGCTCTGGGGAGGCTCCTATCTCTACACACAGACACAGATCAACAGCAGCGGTAACTTTGACAAGGAAGTAGCCAGCTCTACAAACTTTGACGACTGGGCCTGGAGCTATGGCGGAGGAGGGGGGCTGATGATAAAGGTTCATGAAATGGAAAACAATGATGAAGAAACGAACTCTCCCTGGAGGGTTACCGGCATATGGATAGACTTAAAAGCACGCTATATGCTGGGCTCGGAAGCAGAGTACCTGAAGGAAGGGTCGATGAGAATTGAGCAGGGAAAGGTGCTGTTTACTCCATCAAGGTCGAAAACGGACCTTATAACTGCACACCTGGGGGTTACTGTACTGTTCAATTAAAATAAAAGAGGGGGCAATATGTTTATTGGTCATTTTGGTGCAGCCCTGGCTGCAAAAAAACTGGACGATAAGCCGTCGCTCGGCACAATGTTCCTGGCTTCGCAGTTTATTGACCTTTTGTGGCCGATGCTCATGCTAACAGGAATTGAGAAAGTCAAAATTGAGCCGGGTAATTCTGAATTTACTCCGCTAAATTTTATTTATTATCCTTTTTCTCACAGCCTGCTTTTTGTCCTTATATGGGCTCTGCTCTTAGGAGGTGTCTATTATCTTATAAGGAAAAACCTTAAGAGCTCCCTCATATTGGGAACGCTTGTCTTAAGCCACTGGATACTTGATTTGATTTCCCATGTGCCGGATCTTCCTTTGTACCCGGGAAGCAGCATTAAAGTGGGGCTCGGGCTCTGGAACTTTGTTTCCCTTACAGTGCTGGTTGAAGGCGTCATATTTATTGCCGGGGCGGCCCTTTATATTTTTTCAACGAGGGCTGAAAATAAGAAAGGGACGATCGGGCTCTGGAGTCTTCTCATATTTCTTTTAGCCATATATGTAACAAATATGGTAAGTCCGCCGCCTCCATCAGCTGAGGCAGTTGCAGTTGGAAGCCTGATGCAGTGGATTTTTGTTGCATGGGGATACTTTATTGACAGGAACAGGAAGGGTATATCGCTGGGTGAACCGGTTCTGGCAGGAGGACACTAAAAATTCACAGAAATTTGCCCGCCCGCAAAAGATGCCGGGAAATGATCCCCGGCATCTTTGGGGCAAAACTCATTTTGTAATGGAAAAGGGAATGGAGTCTTCAGAAGCCGCCCATTTATTATTTGGCTTTGGGCCCATGTGGAATATGAGGCTTCCGCCATGCATTATGTCTTCATGCATGAAGTAGCTTTTGTTATACGGCCTGCCGTTTAACTCGGCAGACTGAATGTAAATATTCTTACTATTGTAATTTTCTGCCTTTATTGTAAACAATTTCCCATTCTCGAGGGTAATCTTAGCCTCATTTACCGAGGGGCTTCCTATTACATACTCATTTGTCCCGGGGCAGACGGGGTAAAAGCCCATGGCGCTGAAGATGTACCAGGCCGACATCTGTCCGCAGTCGTCGTTTCCGCAAAGGCCGTCAGGAGCGTTGCGGTACATGGAATTCATGATCAGGTGAATCTTCTGCTGCGTCTTCCAGGGCTGAAGCGCCCAGTTGTACATATAGGGAACGTGATGGCTCGGTTCGTTTCCATGCACGTAGTTTCCGATGAGTCCCGAGCGTGAGATATCTTCTGTATTTTCAAAATACTTGTCGTCCAGCTGCATCGTAAAAAGCGAGTCGAGCCTTCTGGCGAGCCTGTCTTTTCCGCCAAGGAGTCCAATAAACCCCTTTATATCCTGCGGCACGTAGAGTGAGTAATTCCAGGCGTTGCCTTCAATGAAGCCCTGCCCGTCAGTGCTTAAAGGATCCATCGGGCTTTTCCAGTTACCCTTGGAATCCTTTGCCCTCATAAAGCCTGTTGAAGTGTCGAATATATTTTTGTAATTCATGGCTCTTTTTGTGAACTCATTTTCTTCTGCCGTTTTATTTACGGCACCGGCAAACCGCGAAATTGTAAAGTCGTCATAAGCATATTCCAGAGTTACAGAAGCCGATTGGCCGAGCTTATCCATAGGCACATAACCAAGCCTCTGGTAGTCCCCAATTCCCTGGAAGGAGCTCTTCCGGGCAGTTCCTATGCAGGCCTCAAGAGCCTTTAATGTATCGAAGCCCCTTATTCCCTTCAGGTACGCATCAGCAATTACAGGCACGCTGTGGTAACCTATCATGCACCAGTTTTCGTTTCCATAGTGCGCCCAGACGGGAAGAAGCTTGTGCACGCTCTGGGAGTAGTGGTCAATCATCGACTGCACCATGCCGCTTGTCCTCTTCTGCTGAATTATTGTAAAGAGGGGATGAAGCGCCCGGTATGTATCCCATAAAGAGAAAGTTGTGTAGTTTGTGTAGCCTTCTGCCTTATGTATGTTGTTATCAAGCCCCCTGTAGTATCCGTCCACGTCGCTGTAGGTTACGGGACTGATATCGGCGTGGTACATCGAGGTGTAGAAACTTGTCATAACGCTGTCTGTGGCCGCAATGGTAATTTTATTTAATTCTTTTTCCCAGCTCCTGCGGGCCTGGCTGCGTACAAAGTCAAAGTCCCATCCGGGAACTTCAGTCACGAGATTCTTAAGGGCGCCTTCAGAACTTACCGATGAAATGGCGAGCTTAACTTTAATCTTCTCATTTTCATTTGTTGAGAAATCAAAATACGCCTTAATATTTTTCCCCGCCATTTCAGGAAAATTTTCACTCTGGTTAAACTTTCTCCAGAAGCCTTTATACAAGGGTTCGGTGCTGTTTTTATAGCCGTAGTTTTTGAACGGTTTGGAGAAAACCATGGCAAAGTAAATGTAGCGCGTCCGGGCCCAGCCTTCAGTAATGCGGTATCCAGTTACAAGTGTGTCGTTTTCAATTCTAATAGAGCTCCAGATCACCTTGCCGTCGTAGTTATAAATGCCGTAATTCATATCGAGTATGATGTGGGCGCTGTCGGATTTGGGGAAGGTGTACTGGTGGAAACCGGTTCTGTTCGAAGCAGTAAGCTCCGCCTTGATGTTATACTTATCCAGTTTGACAGTGTAGTATCCGGGTGAGGCAGCTTCCGTTGTGTGGCTGAAGGTGGAGCGGTAGCCTTCTTCGGGGTGGTCCCAAGTCCCGGGGTTCAGATAGAGTTTACCCGTTGAGGGCATAATAAGGAAGTCGCCAAGATCCGAGTGGCCCGTTCCGCTGAAATGCGTATGGCTGAAGCCCACAATGGTTTTGTCGTTATACTGATAGCCTGCGCAGTAGCGGTAAACCTCAGGGTTATATTTCCCGTCCTTTAAGAACTGGACCGTATCTGTTTCAGGGCTCAGCTGGACCATCCCAAACGGGACACAGGCGCCGGGGAAAGTATGCCCCATCTCCTTTGTACCTATAAACGGATCCACATAATCATAGGGCGTTTTCTTCTTTGCGGACTCTTTGCCATCAGGCCTTGAGAATACATCAGAATGCAGAAAAAGAAAACCGATAAGAAACAACGCATATGCAGCAACTCTCATAACTTCTCCGGTATTTTAGTGAGTTAAGACCAAAGAAAAAAGGGCCGGACAAAGTTTTCAGCCCTGGTTAAAAAAAAGCTCCCTGTGCAGAAAAGGTGCCAGGGCCACGATCATTCCATGCACGTATAGGTCCTTTCTATCCATAACGCCGTTGGTGAAAAATCCTATCGCCCCGTTATGGTACTTCGTATTCATTTTGCCTGTCAGCTCGTCCATTACAATTCCGAGCTCTTTTCCGGCGTGGAGTTCTTCAACCACCACCTGCGGCAGTTCGAAGTGCGGGGAAGTGCCGAACCCCGTTTTCCCATTACCATCCATTACGCACATGACGCCGAAACCGAACCAGCGCGAGAAGTAATTAAGGACGCCTCCTTCAATTCCCACAAAGAAATCGGCGCCGAGGTTTTCACGCCTGTTTATCAGAGTCAGTTCCATGGCCCTGTTCCTGGCACCCGTAAAGGTGTCTTCGCCGAAAGGCTGGTCTGAAACGCCCGAGGCGGTCGCGAAACTTTTAACTTCGACATTTTCAAAATATTTCGAAAAGCTGTCTTTAACAGCGTTTACCTTGACCGGGTTGCCCGATCCGACTAAAACGAGCATATATATCCTTTATTTAGCTTCAGATTTCATTTTATAATATTCTTCCCTTAAAATACCCATGACATAAAAATCTATGTACCTGTTGAAGTGGTACATTGCCTGCCTTAAGGTGCCTTCAATCTTAAAGCCCGCCTTTTCATAAGCCTTAACGCCTTTTGAGTTTTCGCTGCAGACGTGGAGCTGTATTCTATTCAGGTTAAGGATTTCAAAGGCATATTTCACCATTAGTTTAGTAGCCTCTCCTCCAAAGCCTTTCGACCAGAACTGCGGGTCATATATGGCAATGTAGAAGACGGCCGCACGGCTGACGTAGTCAATTCTGACGAATGCCGTCTGCCCTACGGGCTCATCGTCAGTCCGGCTGCAGATGGTAAAGAACATGATCTCTTTACTTGAACTCCAGGAGTTCATCTCCTGCCGCACCTGCTCCTGGGTCATTGGTGCAAAAAGGAATAGGGTTTCCCTTACATCTGTATCGTTTTTCCCAAATTCCACAAGTTCAAGGTCCTTCTCCTGAATGGGCCTTAAATAAATTTTTTCTCCTTCAAGAAACTTAACTGTCCGCATTTTAATTTCCCCGTATATGTATAATTGAATTTAAGTATTATTTTCTAATCTGCCTGCGGCAGCTTTTGTCTTTCTCCGGTTCCTTTTTTTACCAGCAGTACGCCTGCAAAGATTACGGCAGCGGCAACTATTGTGCTGAGGTCGAGTTTTTCACCAAGCACGAGCCAGCCTAAGATAAGCGCAATTACAGGATTTATATAGGAGTAAGTTGAGACAAAGGATACCGGAAGATGTGTAACTGCGTAAATGTATGATGTATATCCTATAAGAGAGCCGAAGCTGACAAGGTACAGGAATGCCATCCAGCCATGAAGCCCGACCGCCATATGATGCTGTTCGCCTGTGATGAGGCCGTAGAGGGTCTGCAGAACTCCTGCCGTGAGCATCTGGAAGGCAGCGCTTGTAAGGGGAGCCACGCTGAGGCGCTTATATTTGGAGTAGAGTGTGCCTAAAGCCCAGAGGAAAACTCCGATTAAGAGGACTATTATTCCTTTCATATAGGCAGGATCTGTAAATGCATCCAGGTCGGTCCCGAAAATAACCCCAACTCCAAGGAGCCCTATTATAAGTCCCAGCAACACATTCAGATTCAGCCTTATTCCATGCGGCATAGCGGCCTCAACGCCCACGATCCAGAAGGGGACAGTCGTTATCAGGAGGGCTGCAAGTCCGCTCGGGACCGTAATTTCACTGACGACGATAAGTCCGTTTCCAAATCCCAAAAGCAGAATTCCCATAACCGAGATATTCAGGAAATCTTTCATACCCGGCATTTGGTAGCCTTTTGCTTTAAGAAAGATAATGAGAATTATCCCTGCCAGGATCCATCTTAAGCCGGCAAAAAGCATGGGGGGCCATTCTTCGACTCCTATTCTGATAGCCAGATAGGTTGTGCCCCAGAGTATGCACACATTTACCCAGGCAAGGTATGCTTTGAAATTTTCTTTACGCATTTAAGAGTTTCAGTATAAATTTTCCAATCACTAAGATAAGCCATATTTGAGCTATCTTCAAGCAAATAGCACCCCTTGGCAGGAAATGTGCAGATGAGACAATAAAATCTGCCAGGCGGGGTGTATTTAACCGCTTTTTATAGTAATTTTCCTGAGCAAAATTTGCAAATAATATATTCCCCCGATTAAGGAGTGTATATTATAAATCTGTCATTTCGCATGCACCTTTTTTTACGGGATAGAGAAAGCTTAAAAAACTTTTTTGGGGTAGCGCGGTTATGGCAGGATAAAATATCATTAATAATTAAAATTTAAGAGTTATGACTGGATATATTAGCAACGATTTACGCAAGGTAACCACGCACAGGCTGATTGAAATGAAGCAGCGCGGTGAAATAATTTCCATGCTGACTGCATACGATTACACAACTGCACTGATATTTGACGGGGCAGGACTTGATGCAATTCTGGTTGGAGACAGCGCCTCGAATGTAATGGCAGGAAACACGACAACAGTGCCTATGAGGCTCGATCAGATGATATATCATGCACAATGCGTTGTACGCGGAGTAAAAAGGGCGCTTGTTATAGTTGATATGCCGTTCGGCACCTATCAGGTAAATGAAACTCTCGCAGTAACAAATGCCATCAGAATTATGCAGGAATGCGGTGCGGATGGTCTGAAGTTAGAAGGCGGGGAAGAAATAGTCCCTATGGTAAAGAAGATCATAGATTCCGGAATTCCTGTAATGGGACACCTGGGACTAACGCCGCAGAGCATAAATAAATTCGGAACTTACGCCGTCCGTGCAAGAGAAGACGCTGAGGCTGAGAAACTTGTCCGTGACGCCCACCTTCTGGAACAGGCAGGCTGTTTTGCACTTGTGCTTGAGAAAATACCCGCAACGCTTGCTGAGCGCGTGGCTTCGGAGTTAAAAATACCTGTTATTGGCATTGGAGCCGGCGGAGCTGTGGACGGACAGGTATTGGTTTATGCCGATATGCTGGGTATGAATAAGGGGTTCAGCCCCCGCTTCTTAAGACGTTATGCGGACCTGCACACAATTATTACGGAGGCAGTAAGCCATTATATTGAAGACGTCAAAAGCAGAAGTTTTCCTAACGACAAGGAGCAGTATTAGTTAATTCTTCTGAAGAGAAAGCTCAAAAGCAGTATGAATGTACAGTTGTTGAGCTTTTTCTTTAGAATCATCGCTTGTTTAGAAGAAAAGATTAGCCGGGAAAAAAACGGAAAAGCAGGATAATACAAGAAATGAGCTTCCAGAGCTCCTGAAAACCCCTTAGACATCAGGATGTGTGGAAAAATTCGTATCTGTATGTTTTACGGGTTTTTCCAAATTGAAAATGAAGCGGATTTTCCTTAAAATTGTCATTAATACAAGTCAGGGGCTACTTTTATGAAGCCATCAACTGGTTTCTTAGTTCATTTAGCTTGTATCTGTATTGTTGTATTCTCTTTCAGTTCCACGCTCCACGCACAGAAGCCAGCCTATGCAAATATTGAGTATGCAAAGGTAGAAGGCGGGAGCCTCAGGCTGGATATCTATCTGCCGAAGCAACCAAAGGGTAAGCTGCCTCTGGTTGTATGGATACACGGAGGGGGATGGAAATACGGAAACAAATCGAGCGCCATTCAGGCTGCACAACTCCTGCTGCCCAAAGGCTATGCTGTAGCCGGAATAAATTACCGGCTGAGCCAGGATTCGGTATTTCCCGCACAGTTAAATGACTGCAAGGCTGCAATCAGGTTTTTAAGGGCGAATGCCAGCCAGTACAACATTGATCCGGAGAGGATCGGCGTCTGGGGCTCCTCGGCAGGAGGGCACCTTTCGGCGCTGCTTGGAACAACCGGCGGCATAATGACTTCAGCCAGCGGCGACATTTCGATGAATATAGAGGGAAACGTGGGAGGCTATTTTGAATACAGCAGCAGGATTCAGGCTGTATGCGACTTCTACGGCCCGACTGATTTTCTTAAAATGGACGGCTATCATCTTCAGCCAAGATCAAATGAGGCGCTTCTTATCGGCGGACCGCTTCGTAAGAATAAAGACAGGTGCATACTGGCTAATCCAATCAGGTATGTCAGCCCTGATGATCCCCCGTTTTTTATAGCTCACGGGACTAATGATCCTGTTGTTCCTTTTAGCCAGAGCGATCTTCTGAATAAGGCCTTGAAGCAGGCGTTTTCCACGAACAGAAAAGAAGTAGTCTTTTATCCCGTAAAAGATGCAATTCACGGCGGAAACGCCTTTAATTCTGACGCGCTTCTAAAAAGAGTGGTGGCATTCTTTGACCGCAACCTTAAAATTCCCGTCCTGGAGACAGATAAGCTGGCCGGATACGAGGATAAGTTTTTCCTTCATCAGAACTACCCGAACCCGTTTAACCCGTTTACCATAATAAACTACAGCCTTGCAAGGCCGGGATTTGTAAACCTCGAGGTCTTTGACTGCAGGGGGCGTTCTGTAATGAGCCTTGTAAACCGCTACGAACTGCCCGGCAGCTACAGCATCAGCTTTAATCCTTCCAAAGGCATAAAAAGCGGCATCTATTACTACCGTCTGACGGCGGGAAAAGATGTAATGACAAGAAAGATGCTTCTCTTTAAGTGACATTCCTTTTCTGATTACCCATAGAACCCAGTCCCCGGTCCTGAATACAAATTGTTGGATTGAAATAGTAAAAGGGAATGGTATATTGAATTTAACAGCTTTAAGTAAGAATAATCGGGAAGATTATATGAGTGCAATGAATATGAACCAGAGCAGGTCGCGCCTGTGGGTGTGGATTACCGTAATAGTTTCGTGCATAATTCTGGTCGCAATAATAATTTACTTTGTCTCTCAGCCGGTAGCCGTAAGAAAGATGCCCGCCACCTCAGGAAATCCCTCGGTAACCGATACGGCAGCAACACGGGGCAAGTGAACCCGCTCAAAAAGGCAGCCTCCAAATTTTTAGTGACTGATTCCACTAATATCACTAAATTGCAGGAAAAAAAATTAAGATCCTGAAATTTCCCGGGGAATTAAATGCGGTTACTCTATAGGCCGTTACTTTCCAGTTTTATCATACTTTTTTTATTTACCTCTGTTCCGGCGCAAAGGCAATTATATAAGTCGGATACGTACAGCGTTTATTCCGACAGGGTGGTGCAGAACGGATTTACTGCACTGGCTAAAACGAGGAATGAACTGATCTCCGATTACAAAAGCAGCTTCAGGAAGAAAACCCAGAGAACAGTTGTAATGAAGTTCAGTATCAACGGCCCGGATAATGAAAGGGCCCCGGGGCAGGATCACCACTTCATTTTAATCCCTGGGGTCCGGAAAGATACGGCCTACTTTTCGTTCGGCAAGCCTGATACAGGAATTACACACGATAAACTTGAAAAAAGGAGTAAGATTGATCCTTTGAACCCTTACCTGGATGAAGACAAGGATCTTGTAATACGCCTGGATATGAGGGAAGTTTTAAGTGACTTTAAGAAAAAAGGATATTTTGAGACATACGACAAGGCAAAGCTTCCGGCTGAAAGCTTTAAGGCAGTTTACGTTGCAGGAGCAAACGAACCTCTCAACTGGAATTTCCCGGCACTTCCGGATCATCCGGAAATGAGCCTGAAGGATCCGGATGGCGACGGGATCTATGAAGTTACAATACATTTTCCAAAAGAATATTCTTCTGAAGAAAAAAGTGCCGTTAAATCGTGGAAGCTTTCAAAGGACATTTCACGATTTCCTTCCTATGAGTCGCCCGACATTTTAATCGACGCACTTTATAACAAGGCAATGGAGGAGATGCTTGAGGACGTAAGAGAAGACGGGGCTTTTATGGCAGGCGCACAGTGGACCGGTGTCTGGACACGCGACATCAGCTACAGCATTCTGCTCTCAATGGCAATTGTTAACCCCGATGCCTCAAAGACGAGCCTTATGGCAAAAGTTAAAAACGGAATTATTATTCAGGATACAGGAACCGGAGGAGCCTGGCCGGTCTCATCGGACAGGATGACATGGGCCCTTGCAGCCTGGGAAGTCTATAAGACTACAGGGGATAAACAGTGGCTTAAAACTTCTTTCGAAATAATAAAGAAGTCTGCCGGGGCCGACCTTGAAAATGTGCTCGACACCTCAACAGGACTTTTTATGGGGGAATCTTCTTTTCTCGACTGGCGCGAGCAGACATATCCAAGGTGGATGGATCCCAAAGATATTTATAAATCGAAAAACCTCGGCACAAATATGGTCCATTACGAGACCTACCGCATCCTTTCTGAAATGGCAAAGCTCCTTGGTGAAGCAACAGAAAAATATGATAGTACTGCTGCAGGAATAAAAGATGGAATAAACAGGTATCTCTGGATGGAGGATAAAGGCTACTACGGGCAGTACCTCTATGGAAGGAACTATTTAAGCCTGTCTCCAAAAAGTGAAGCCCTGGGTGAGGCTTTAAGCGTGATCTTTGATGGCGCAGGCACTCCCCAAAGGCAGAAAAAAATCATTCAGAATGTACCGGTTACACCCTTCGGCCTTCCGTGCATTTATCCGGAAATACCTGACATGCCGCCTTATCATAACAATTCCGTGTGGCCTTTTGTCGAGTCGTTCTGGGCATGGGCCTCGGCCAAAACGGGGAACAATCAGTCAGTCTTAGGCGCAATGGCGTCTGTATACAGGCCTGCGGCACTTTTCCTTACAAACAAGGAAAACCTTGTAGCCCAAACGGGGGACTTCCTGGGGACGGAAATAAATTCCGACCGCCAGCTCTGGAGTCTTTCAGGCAACCTTGCTTTGACCTATAGAGTGATCTATGGGATGCGCTTTACTGCCGATTCACTCGTATTCATGCCTTTTATACCCAAAGAATATGAAGGCCAAAGAACACTCAAAAATCTTAAGTACCGCAGTGCAGCTCTTGAGGTTTCAGTTGAAGGCTATGGCAATAAGATCGCCTCTGTAAGGCTTGACGGAAGGCCTTATTCTGAGGCAGCAATTCCGGCTTCTTTAAGCGGTAGTCATAGACTTGAAATATTCATGAATAACAGTTTGCCTGAAGGTGGGAAAGTAAACATGCAGGATGTAGCCTTTGCGCCTGAGATTCCGGCGGTTAAATATGAAGATACAAAATTAAGCTGGAACAGGACTGGTGGGGCTATCCGGTATGTAGTCTGTAAAAACGGGAGTGAGGCATTTAATACTGATAAGACAGAGTTTGAGGTAAAACCAAACGATCCTTATATGGAATATCAGGTAAAGGCTGTCGACAAAAACGGACTTGAATCATTTCTTAGCGCCCCGGTTACAATTACCATTTCACCTGAAGGGGAAATATATACTTTCCAGGCAGAAGAAAGTCAGGCAGTGGATAATACAGCAGATAGGGAGGGGAGTAAGTACTCAGGCTTTACGGGCACGGGTTATCTGGTGCTGGATAAAAGTAAAAACAGGGAAGTCAGCTTTGAGGTTGATTTGCCTGAAGCCGGACTCTACAGCATAGATTTCAGGTATGCCAATGGAAACGGCCCCATTAATACGGAAAACAAATGTGCCATAAGGACTCTTGTTGTTGACGGCAGGACTATGGGTGCTGTAGTTATGCCGCAGAGGGGGGACAATCTTTGGACTGACTGGGGCTTTACAAACTCACTGAAAGCGGAGTTGTCAAAGGGCAGGCATATTCTGACATTGAAATTCAGCGAATATGATGATAATATGAATGTAGATGTAAACGGTGCACTTTTAGACAGCATGCGCCTCATCTTACTAAAATAAATATTTTATGGAAACCATAAACTACTGGATCCAGCATTACGGGTATGGAGGCATTTACGTGCTCTTAATGCTGGGAATTGTAGGAGTTCCTGTTCCGGATGAAACCCTTCTTGCACTCTCGGGTTTTCTGGCATTTAAGGGGGAGCTTTCACTTATTCCGGTATTCTTCTCAGGTTTTCTAGGAAGTATAACAGGGATCACCATCAGCTACTTTATCGGGCGGGGCTTCGGAAAGGTGTTCTTAGAAAAATACGGGCACTACATACATATAACAAAGGAGCGCCTGGAGAAGGCTCATGTGTGGTTTAAGAAGATAGGGAAGTGGGCACTGTTATTCGGGTATTTCATTCCCGGCGTAAGGCACGTAATATCTCTTCTTGCCGGATCAACAAAAATGAATTATCCGGAATTCGCCCTCTACACTTATGCGGGGGGATTTATCTGGGCCTCCACCTTTATCTCCATTGGATATTTCTTCGGTGAAAAGTGGCAGAAGGTTATGGAAGCCATTCATCGTCATATAATAATTTCTTCAATTGTACTTATTATCGTAATAACAGGCGTTATACTTCTTAGGAATTACTGGCTGAATAAAAAAAGTATTCCTGCAAAAGACCCGGGTCATTAGTCTGTAAATGCCTCATTCTGCAAATGCATCTTTCTGGAAGTGCCCAAAAACTAATTGTAACTTTCGTATGGAATTTTTATTTTCACAGTCACTTTTGCCGAAAATTTTACTCAATAATATTTAACAGGAAGAGTAATGTTAAACCGCTTTTTTTCTGTATTCTTACTCCTGCTCCTTTTCCAAAGCAGGGCTTTGCCGCAGGATTCACAGAATGTTTCATCCACAGTTATTGATTCAACGCTTGGCAGTATTACGATAAAAAGCCGCCCTGCTGAAGCCAGAGTTTTTATCGACGGTTCTCTTAGGGGAGTTACCCCTTTGAAACTTGTACTTCCGGCTGGTAAATACTCGCTTAACCTTCTTAAGGATGGATTTGAATCCTCCTTCAATTCCGTAGAGATTCGTGGAGCACAGACCAGGACAATAGACGATTCGTTATACGCAGTTCCAAAGTTTAAGCTTACTACAGTTCCAGCCAATGCGAGTATCTTTATTGACAGCTCATATACAGGCAAGTCCCCGGTAAATGATTTCCTGCTTTCCTCAGGTAAACATCGCCTGAGAGTTTCCCTCGACGGCTATGAGGATTTATCCATGAATTTAACTTTGAGGCCGGGAGATAATGCAGCACTCAAGCTCTTACTTATACCAAATTTCGGTTTCCTTAGTTTGAATGTTCCGCCTTCAGGTGCTGAGGTCTTTATTGACAATGTAAAAATGAGCCCGGACAGAGTGTCAAAACTAAAGCTGCCGGCTGGTGAGCACGATCTAAGGGTATTTAGTCCTGCCATAGACAGATCAATTCAGGAGCGTATATACATTGCACCCAGAGTCGAGAGTGAAGTGACTGCCCCGCTGGAGGGCTATTCGGTAAAGGCTGCATTACTATCTGCAGTGTTGCCTGGTCTGGGACAGTTTCTGGATGGAAGCTACCTTAAAGGATCACTTGAATTCTTAAGCACAGCCGGAATGGGCTACCTTGTCTGTTTGGCAAATGACGCTAAAAACAGGAAGAAAACTGATCTTGACCTGGCCACACTGGAATATAGTCTTGCAGAAACTGAAGCTGGTGCATTTTTAGCAAGGGAAAAATTAACAAGAGCATCCAGTGATCTGACAACAGCAAAGAACAAGGTCTCTATATCCATCGCAGCCTTAGGTGCTGCATATGGTCTTACGATTTTAGATGCGCTGATCTTTCATTCAAAAGAACAGCGGTTTTATATCAAGAGAACGATACTTCCTTATGAGGGGCTGGAGAAGTACGGCAGCCTGGAAAATATCGAAATGGGAGTAAATTTACATTTTTAACATTATTAAAAAGCAGTATGAAAATTAAATTTCTTTTATCCCTTGGGATACTGGCTCTTGCCTTTGCTGGCTTAAGCTGTACCGATGACAACGGGGTTGTTTACAACAATTTAAATGATCCTTTTTCAAGCATATACGAACCCCAGGCTCCCAGCTCCCTTACGGCAACTGTTATGGCGGATTCCGGTATAATGCTTTCCTGGAAATCCAACAGCCTGAAAGAAGATGGATTCAGGATATTCAGCAGAAAGGGAATAATAGGGGATTTAGTGAAAATTGCCCAGGTGCCGGCAAAGACCACAACTTATTTTGACCGGTTCCAGGTACATTCCGGAGTTACTTACTATTATCAGGTCGCTTCATTCAACAAAAATATACGTGGGAATTACTCCAAAGAAATACATGTGCAATGGTAATTTTACCCCGGTAATGAATCTTAAGAGTGCAAATTCAAAATAGTGTTACTCTTGAGTGGAATAAACCGGGTTTCCTGAAGACAAATCTTGTACTGGAAAACCCGGTCCGTAACAAATAAGGCCGGGTTCATGTAAGGAATAATCCCACCGAAGCCAGGATCATTACAAGCGTGGAAAGCCATCCCATCACCTTAAGCCCTCTTGAAATTGTAAAGTCCCCCATGACCTTCTTGTTTGCCGACATCAGCATCAGCATTATCATTACAGGGCCCGCTGTTATTCCATTTATCACGGCAGCCCAGAAAAGAGCTTTTATAGGGTTAATCGGGGTGAAATCGATTGCAAGGCCAAGGATGATAGAAAGGGCCAGTACGGAATAAAAGTTCCTTGCCCTCCTGGGCTTTTGCTCCAGGCCGATCTTCCAGCGGAAAGCCTCACCGACGGCATAAGCCGCACTTCCGGCTAAAACCGGAATGGCCAGAAGTCCCGTTCCGATTATTCCCGCGCTGAAAAGGAGGAATGAAAATTCACCGGCAAGAGGCTTAAGGGCCGCGGCTGCATCGGCAGCCGTATTGATTTCAGTTACATGCTTTAAATGGAGTGTTACGGCTGAGGCAAGAATTATGAAATAAGAAACCAGGTTTGAGAACGCCATGCCAATGTAGGTGTCAATTTTTATCCTCTTTATCTGCCCCTGGGCCTGCTCGGGAGCTTTCTTCAGGGCCTCATCCTCATCTTTTGTTTTAATTTCTTCCACCTCCTGGCTTGCCTGCCAGAAAAAAAGATAAGGGCTTATTGTAGTGCCCAGAACCGCAATTAAAGAAGTAAGGTAAACCGGATTAAGTGAGAAGTTGGGTATAAAGGTATTAAAAATTGTGGTGCCCCATGGCACTTTTACTATCATTACAGTAATTATGTAAGCAAAAAGTGACATTGTAAGCCATTTCAGATAGCGTACATATTTTGAGTAGGGGATAAAAATCTGCAGGTATATTGAAATAAGAGAGAAAACGGCTGAATAAAGGAGTGCCGGCCCCCCGATTAAGAGCTTAAGAGAGCTTCCCATGGCAGCAATATCGGCTCCAATGTTTATAATGTTTGCCGTTACCATGAGTCCCACAATTAGAAAGGCGAGCCATCTGGAGTAATACTTTCTGATATTGCCCGCAATGCCGCGGCCCGTAACGCGTCCAATGCGTGCACTGATCTCCTGAATGGCGCCCATAAGAGGATAGGAAAGAAGTATTGTCCAGAGCATGCTGAAGCCGAAGTGCGCGCCAATCTGGCTATAGGTGGCAATTCCGCTTGGGTCGTCATCGGAAGCTCCCGTTATAAGTCCCGGCCCTAATTTCTTAAAAATTTTCCTGAATCCCGATTCAGTTTCATTTGCAGGTGTTGGAGCATCATATTTCCTGCTTTCTATAACATCCTTCATAAAATTCCGGTAATTTATTTATAAACTGGGAGCCTCAGCGTACATTCTCATCAGGGCTTACAGGATGAAACCTTACAATAGCACTCCTTCCGAGAGAGGATTTAACCTGCAGTGCTTTTGGGGAATGATCCTCATGTTCCTCAATTATTACGCTCCTGGCATTGTCAATTACATGGGTAAAGGAAGAAGATGCTCCTGCTGAGACGGTTACGGATGTGTTTTCCTCGTCTACAGAAGTGATTTCCAAGCCCTGGAAGGGGAGGCTTTCAGCATAGTCCACCCTGTAGTCCTCATCATCTGTAATTTCAATTTTAACTATCTGTTCTTTGTGGCTTTTGTTAAAATCAGTAAAAAAACTCATCCAGTTTTCGCGGGGTATTTCTCTTCTCGGCATTACTTCTCCAATAGTGGTTATAATGAATAATATAGCCCTCCGGAATATAAATCAAGACAGAAGGATTTCATGGGATAGAGATAATAGGATGAATTATCAGATTATAGAATTTTTAAACATTTCAGCCTCATTAATTACTATTTTTAAGATTTATTTATGCCGTTTTTTCACATAAAAGATATTATTGATAAGAACTGAGAATTAAAAGCGGCAAAGCAGGCTGTTTTTCAACATTTGTCAAAGTAGAAGGGGAATGGCTTAATTTTTGATATAAAAAAGGGCAAATGGGGAATCGTCTACGCTTTCCTAATTAGGATTTTATGTATTATTTAAAATATTTTGGAGTTAAATAAATGGAAAGAAAAAAGGTAACCATTGACGGAAATGAAGCCGCAGCCTATGTGGCGCATCAAGTCAATGAAGTTATTGCAATTTATCCGATTACTCCCTCCTCACCGATGGGTGAACATTCGGATGAATGGTCAGCAAAGGGAAAGAAAAACATATGGGGCTCAGTTCCTTCAGTAACTGAAATGCAGAGTGAAGGCGGAGCTTCCGGTGCAGTCCACGGAGCACTGCAGAACGGCGCTCTGACGACTACTTTTACCGCTTCACAGGGATTGCTTTTAATGATTCCCAATATGTACAAGATTGCAGGGGAATTAACCCCAACGGTATTCCATGTTACAGCCCGTTCACTTGCAGCAGCCGCTCTTTCCATTTTTGGCGACCACAGTGACGTTATGGCTACACGCCAGACCGGATTTGCAATGCTGGCTTCTAACTCAGTTCAGGAAGTAATGGATTTTGCCCTTATATCACAAAAGGCTTCTCTTGAATCAAGAATTCCTTTTGTACACTTCTTCGACGGTTTCAGGACTTCACACGAAGTTATGAAAATTGAACAGCTTGCTGTTGAAGACCTCAGGGCAATGATAGACGATAACATGGTAAAGGCTCACAGATCAAGAGGCCTTACACCTGACCGCCCGGTCTTAAGAGGTACAGCCCAGAACCCTGACGTTTACTTCCAGGGAAGGGAAACAGTCAACAAGTTTTATGATGCCTGCCCCGAATTCGTTCAGAAAGCAATGGATAAATTTGCTTCACTGACAGGCAGACAGTACAACCTCTTCGATTACTACGGTGCAGCAGATGCAACAAGAGTAATTGTTATTATGGGTTCAGGCGCCGAAGCTGTTGAAGAAACAGTTGAATACCTTTCTTCAAAGGGCGAGGAAAAGATCGGTGTCCTGAAAGTCAGACTTTTCAGACCTTTCTCAGTCAAAAACTTCCTGGCGGCACTTCCGAAAACAGTTGAAAAGATTGCAGTTCTCGACAGAACAAAAGAACCGGGCAGCATTGGCGAACCTTTATATCAGGACGTAGTAACTGCAGTTGCTGAAGCCATGGCTTCAGAAAATGCACCGTTTGCAAAAAGCCCCAAGATCGTTGGCGGCAGATACGGACTTTCTTCAAAGGAATTCACACCGGCAATGGTTAAGGCAGTTTACGACGAACTGAAGAAAGACAGTCCAAAGAACCACTTCACCGTTGGCATCAACGATGACGTTACATTCACAAGCCTTGAATTCGATCCCTCCTTCACCACAGAAGGTAAGGAAGTTCACCGCGCACTCTTCTACGGCCTGGGTGCCGATGGTACAGTTGGCGCAAACAAGAACACCATTAAGATCATTGGTGAAGAAACAGACAACTATGCACAGGGCTATTTCGTATACGATTCAAAGAAATCAGGTTCAACAACAGTTTCTCACCTGAGATTTGGTAAAAAGCCGATCAAATCAAGCTACCTCGTTCAGAAAGCTACCTTTATCGGCGTTCACCAGTTCAATTTCCTCGAGAAATTTGACATTCTTAAGAACATCGAGCCCAATGGCACACTTCTCTTAAACAGCCCATATTCAAAAGAAACCGTATGGAGCAAACTGCCTAAGACAGTTCAGGAACAGATAATTGCCAAGAAGCTGAACTTCTACGTAATTGACGGTTACGACGTTGCCAAGAAAACCGGTATGGGTACCAGAATCAACACTATCATGCAGACATGCTTCTTCGCCATTTCAGGCGTTCTTCCAAAAGATGAAGCTATCGAGCAGATCAAAAAGTCAATCAAGAAGACTTACGGCAAGAAGGGTGATGAGATTGTAAAGAAGAACTTTGAAGCCGTTGACCAGACACTGGCTCACCTTTACAAGATTGATGTTCCTGCCCAGGCAGAAAGCCAGATCGCACTTCCGCCGACAGTTTCCGAAAAAGCTCCTGACTATGTAAAGACGGTTCTTGCAAAGATCATGGAAGGAAACGGCGACGAGATTAAGGTTAGCGAAATGCCAGTTGACGGAACATTCCCGACCGGCACAACCCAGTGGGAAAAGAGAAATATTGCTCTTGACGTTCCTGTTTGGGACGAATCAATCTGTATTCAGTGCGGCAAGTGCGCTATGGTCTGCCCGCATGCTGCAATCAGAACCAAGGTTTATGATGCAGAACTCCTTAAGGATGCTCCTGCAACATTCAAGCACATGGAAGCCAAGGGAAAAGAATATCCCGCAAACTCAGCTTACACCATCCAGGTTTCAGTTGAAGACTGTACAGGATGCCAGCTCTGCTATGAAGTCTGCCCTGTAAAGAACAAGACAGAAGTAAAGCTGAAGGCTCTCAACATGGCCGACCAGCTTCCGTTAAG
Organism: Ignavibacteria bacterium; assembly: GCA_025612375.1. NCBI lineage: Bacteria > Pseudomonadati > Ignavibacteriota > Ignavibacteria > Ignavibacteria bacterium. Next base: position 80,675 of record JAAXKN010000010.1, on the reverse strand, counting down.
AGAAACAGAAAGCAAGAACTGGGAATTCTTTGTTAACCTGCCTGAATTTGACAGAAGAAAAGCTGCCTTAAATACAGTTAAGGGATGCCAGCTCTTACAGCCTCTCTTTGAGTTCTCGGGCGCCTGCACAGGCTGCGGCGAAACCCCGTATGTAAAGCTGACCTCACAGCTCTTTGGCGACAGAATGGTTGTTGCCAACGCTACAGGCTGTTCTTCAATCTACGGCGGTAACCTGCCTACAACTCCGTGGGCAAAGAACAAAGAAGGACGCGGTCCCGCATGGGCCAACTCACTCTTTGAGGACAACGCTGAATTCGGTCTTGGTATGAAACTGGCAGTTGACAAACATACACAGTATGCCACGGAACTCGTTGTAAGACTGAAAGAACAGATCGGAAATGAATTTGCCGATGCACTACTGAATGCCGATCAGAAAGATGAAACAGGCATTTACGACCAGAGAGAAAGAGTTGCAAAACTGAAGGAAGTTTTGAAGTCAATCAAAACTCCTGAGGCTGAAGACCTCTTGTCACTGGCTGACTATCTGGTTAAGAAATCCGTTTGGATCATGGGCGGTGACGGATGGGCTTATGACATCGGTTACGGCGGTCTTGATCACGTGCTTGCCAGCGGCAAGAACGTAAACGTGCTTGTTCTTGATACAGAAGTTTATTCAAATACAGGCGGACAGATGTCCAAATCAACCTCTCTTGGTGCAGTTGCCAAGTTTGCCGCAGGCGGAAAGCCGACAGCAAAGAAAGACCTGGCACTGATGGCTATGAGCTATGGCAACGTTTATGTTGCAAAGGTTGCAATGGGTGCAAATGACCTGCAGACAATCAGAGCCTTCCAGGAAGCTGAAGCTTACGATGGTCCTTCGCTGATCATTGCCTACAGCCACTGTATCGCTCACGGTATCGATATGGCAAAAGGCCTCGACAGCCAGAAAGCTGCTGTTGAATCGGGTCACTGGCCGCTCTTCAGATACAACCCAGAGCTGGCAGCCGAAGGAAAGAATCCTCTTAAGATCGATTCCAAGGCTCCGAAGATCAAGGTTGAAGAGTATGCTTACAAAGAGACCAGATACACAATGCTCAAGAAATCAAATCCGGAAGAGTCAAAGAGACTTCTTGCTCTTGCTCAGGCCGAAGTTGAAAAGAAGTGGAGATACTACGAACAGCTGGCCTCTTCAACAGGCAACGGCGAAGCCAAGCCTGAAGTTAAAGCTGAAACTAAAGCTTAATTAAGAAGGCTTTGGTAAGACTGATTGAATTATGATAATAGTTTTTGGGAAATGCAGGCGAAAAAGCTTGCATTTCCCGAAGCTATGATGTAAACTATAGACATAACAACGATATTGTAAAATTAAAAACGAGATTAAGATGGACTTAACAACTACCTACATGGGGTTAAAACTAAAAAACCCGATTGTCCCTTCAGCTTCTCCTCTTTCGGAATCAGTAAATAGCGTTAAAGCTCTCGAGGATGCAGGCGCAAGCGCAGTTGTCGTTTATTCCTTATTTGAAGAACAGATCTCATATGAAGAAAAAGCCCTGGATTTTTTCCTGACACAGGCAAGTGATACTCACGCCGAGGCTTTAAGTTATTTCCCGGCACAATCATCCTTTAAGCTCGGACCTGAGGAATACTGCAGCCACATCCAGAAGCTGAAAGCTGCTGTTGACATCCCAATAATCGGAAGCCTTAACGGCGTCAGCGTTGGCGGATGGATGAAATATGCAAAAAACATTGAGGAAGCGGGCGCAGACGCGCTTGAACTGAATGTTTATTACATTCCTACAGATCCTGTTCTCCCGGGCTCGCAGATTGAACAGATGTATTTGAACAATCTTCAAGCCGTAAAAGAAAATGTTAAAATTCCGGTTGCAGTTAAGTTAAGTCCCTATTTTTCTTCAATGGCCAATGTGGCCCAAAAGCTGGACAATGCGGGTGCAGACGCGCTTGTAATGTTCAACCGCTTCTATCAGCCCGATTTCGACCTGGATAATCTGGAAGTGGTGCCGAACCTTTCACTCAGTTCTCCATGGGAGCTGAGGCTGCCCTTAAGGTGGATTTCAATCCTTTACGGAAAGATCAAGGCCTCTATGGCAGCTACAAGCGGCGTGCACGATTATGAAGACGTAATTAAGGTTATGATGGCAGGCGGAGACGTAACCATGGTATGTTCAGAGCTCTTAAGGCACGGACCTGCAAGAATTACTCAAATGCTCGATGGTATGAAGCGCTGGATGGAAGAGAAGGAATATTCTTCAGTCGAACAGATGAAGGGAAGCATGAGCCAGAAAGCAGTTAAAGAACCTGCGGCTTTCGAGCGTGCCAACTACATGAAGACACTCCAGAGCTACAGACCCTTACTCTAAAAAAACAAATGAAACATATAAAGGCTGCCCGTCACGAAGGCAGCCTTTTTTTATTTGAATACACCGAACTTTCCCGATTGGTAGTCATCGTACGCCTGGCGTATCTCTTCCATTGTGTTCATTACAAATGGGCCGTGGGCAACAACGGGCTCGCTAATTGGCCTTGCATGACCGAAAATTATGCAGCTTCCGGTAACAGCTGTCATGCGTATTTCCTCAGAGTCATTATTAAATTCAATGAGCTGCTTTTCTTCGGTGTCCTGGCTGTTAATCTTAAGTGCGCCCCGTACGATGTATAAAAATATGTTTTCATCCTTAGGCACTCTGGCCTTTAGTTCCCCTCCGGACTGAAATTCTATTGTATACAGTGATATAGGGGTAATCGGATTATGTACCCCATTTGTGTCACCCCACGATCCTGAAATCACGTTAATCCTTACTTTTCCCTCATCTGTCTTTACAGAAGGTATTTCATCTTTCTGGAAACCATAATACTTAGGCTCTGTCATTTTATTTTTGGACGGAAGGTTTATCCACAGCTGAAGTATCTCAAGTTTTCCTCCCTCGCGCTTGAACTCGTCGGAGGACACCTCCGCATGAATGAGCCCCCGGCCCGCAGTCATCCACTGGATTCCCCCGGCCTTAATTATGCTTTCGTGCCCGTGGCTGTCTTTGTGGAGTATATCGCCCTCAAGAATAAATGTAACAGTTTCCATACCCCGGTGCGGATGAGGCCCGAAGGGCATTCCGCGGTTATTTGCCTTGTAGGTCTGCGGCCCGTGATGGTTAAGAAGAAGAAAAGGATCTATCATATCTACTGTGTCCGACGGAAGGGGAGAATAGGTTATTAGATCCCCAACGAGAGAGTATTCTGCATTATGGATTTCTTTTATTGTCCTCATTTTTTTATCTCCGGCTTTTATAAATATGTAATATAATTTGAGGCCGGGAAAAAGGGAAATGGAGGGTTGCATAAAACAGCCGGAAGGAATATGTTTCAGGGCTGCAATCTTCTGCAGCCCTGGAAAGTAATAGACTTACTTAAAAGACGAAGAAGATCTGTATGGCAAAATTCTGAGGCACGTAGTCAACTCCCAGGCCGCCTGTGAAAATCCTCTTCCTGAGAGTCTGAGAAGAATGTGTCGCTACGCTTTAAAACATAAAAGGGCCGCCTTTTTAAAGACAGCCCTTAAAGTACCGAAGGCCGGACTCGAACCGGCACCTGGGGTGAGCCAGACTGGATTTTGAGTCCAGCGCGTCTACCAATTTCGCCACTTCGGCTTTGAGACTACAAAGTTAATCTAAAAAACGCTTTTTTTCAAGATATTATTTCATTTCAGTATATTTAAATTTCATTTTTCATCAGGGCGCGACGCCGCGCGCCCCAATAGAAATCAGTTATTTTGAACCGAGGTAATTTAAGATTCCAGACATGATGCTGTTTCTTTCATTTTCATTTTTAACCGATTCGAATGGAAATCCGAAAAGCACAAGCCTGTACTCCTTCTTGTAAGCCAGTCCGGCAGGGAAGCTGTTCTCCCAGTAGCGCAGTACGGTTTCCGAGCCTCCTGCAGCGCTTAAGGCGTCCGGAGCCTCAACGGCATACATTGTAGAGCTTAGTTCAGTGTTAAACGTGAAGTTTTCAGGAAGTGAAACAACTGAAGAAGGAGACGTAAAAACTTCACCATTATGTGAGGCATGATCTGTATCCAGCGTGAATTTTAGCACTTTTTTTGCAAACAGAACATCGGGATCGTCTTTTGCTTTGTTCAGGCAAAGATCACTTCCAATATATGAGCCCGAGATAAACATGCTGCCTCCTGCCTTGAGGTATTCTGTTACGGCTTTCTGGAGTGCAGGTGGGAAAGTCTTAAACTGTCTGCCTCTTAAGGAATCCACTACCGCCTTCTGCCACGGTGTTTCTTTTTCCTCGCCCAGAATAAGATCTGTAAATTTGTAACTGTTCATATTTACTTCGTTATCCCATACGGCTTCGTTGCTTGCCGAGGAAAATGAATATCCGGCCTCGCGGATTGATTTGCCGTGTACGTAAGGGTAGTCAAATGAATTGCCTGCAATTACCTTTGTTTCATAGTCGGCATGGCTAGCACCGTGACCCGGGGCATCATTTGAAATAAACTGTGAAGAAGGAGTAAAGTCGTACTGCGTACCGCTGAAGCTGATGTCGTACTTATCCGGAACCCCGGCATCGATGAAATTGGCAAAGCCTGCAAATCCCGGTGTTTCAATTGTTGCAGGGCCGCTTATTCTGTCGAACCCGTTTACAATGAGTACAGGCGCCTTGCTGTTGTTCATGCGGCATACTGAAAGAATTTCAGAAGGGAAGCTTTCGCCTCCATCATTAACTGCTGCAATCTTAAAGCTGTAAATAACGCCTGCCTTGAGGCCTTCAATAACAAACTGCGCATCTTTAGTAACCTGACCGTTATCAAAGTCGCCTCCGTCCATTCTTGTATAAACAATGTAGTGGTCCGGTTTTGCAGTTGTTTCAAGAGTGTCCGTTACACCGTGCCATTTTAAGACCGCGTTACCCTGATTGTCCAGCAAAGCCTGAAAATGGTCTACAGGAAGCGGCTGAACGGTATACGGCCTGTTATACTGTGTAGCAAGGAATTTCAGCATTCCCTTATACATAGCTCTTGCCACGTCAAAGCGGAACCTCGGGTCGAGGAAATATTTCATGTCCAGAAGATTCTGGTGTGAAAGGAGCTCAATGAGTACTGAAGGCATGTTCGGCCTGTAGGATTCGCTGTACTGTGAGTCCTTAATCTGCCTGCGGTTCCATGCCGGGTCTTCCTTGGCCCTTAAATCCTGAACTACCTGTGTCTGTATGATGTCCGCCAGATCGCGGTTTGCCATGCGTGAGACCCCGTCGGCAAATACGGTGCGTTCATCTGCGGCTTCTGTGCTGTAGATTGTAAGTGTGCCTATGGTTGTGTCATTTGTTGTAATGCCGGCATCTGTATGGAAAGCCATTGAAAGGTCGATTGGAATACCCAGGCCTTTTTCATTCCTGTTCCTGTTGGGTCCGAAGGGAGCGCCTTTTAAGTAATTAGCATATTCGCCGCGGCTCTGATAGTCGTCGTTATAATCGTTTTTATTTTTATTCAGGCTGTAGACCAGTGTGTCCGGCATTCCTGCGTACTGCAGCCAGTAGCGGCTTCCTTCAAGATATTTTGGGCGGCCCGAGGTCCTGCCGTTACGGCTTACTATTCCCATGCCTCCGCCAAAGCGGACCGCGTCGGCAGAAACGAATTTTGCCGTTTTATCGTGTGACTGATTTACAAGTGTTACCTTGTTGGTGTTCGGGTTAAAGCCCTTTTCAAACTTGAATTTGCCCAGATAAATCCATGTGCCTCCGCCTATTTTCTGGTTTACATGGAAATCTGTTCTTATGCCCGAGTGATAGACGGAATAAAGGGCGTCCTGGGCATTATCCTTTGAGCCCATATATGAAATGTAAACGCCGTAGTATCCTTCTTCCGGAACCTCCGGAATCCAGCTTGCTTCGGCCGTCAAAGCCGTGTCCACGGCCACGTAACGTGAAGTACCCTGCAGGAAGGGGTTGAAGTTTTCCGGGTAAGGGGGATTTCCATATGCAAATCCCGGAGTTCCGGATGTAGCCCATTTGAGCTTTTTGCCCCGGGCTGTCTCAGTATAGTACTTTTTGCTTGCCTTTGTGTCATTATCGACTACAACCTCGTTTGTCTGAATATCTCTTTCTCTCGGGACAAAGACATTTGCACCCGCATTTTCCAGCATCGGGATCAGGTACGGTATTGTAAATGAAAGTGGAACCTTGTCTTCCACGCTCTCGAAAAGCCTCGGGCGCTGCCATTCCCACCTGTCCAGAGTATTGTTATAATACCAGCCGTGGCTCTGCCAGAGGACAATGTTCCTGTCGTTAAGCCCCGATTCAATTGCATAAGGCCTGCTTGTGTTCTGAACTACAGGCAATGGGCGCACGGTTTGCTTTGCCAGCCTCGACTGATCGTAATTGCCTTTTTCCCTGTAAAAGTTCGGGATCAGGTCTTCAAGCGTTTTGTCGCCGCTTTTTACTGTAAATGTATAATTCTTATAGATGCTTCCCGCAGCCTCCTTCAGGGCATTGCTGAAGGCTTTTACATTATCGGTTCGGAAGGGGGTTTCTTCCAAAGTCTTATTAAAAACTACTGTAACGTTTTTCCTGACGGAATCGCTGATTACGGTATCAACCCTTGCTCCATAGGGGAGTGATATCGGCTGCCGGGTTTTCCGCATTTCAGCCAGAAAGTCCCTTATATTGGTTTTAATTGTTTTAACAGGGGCGGTCTTTTCTTCTTTTTTAGTTTCCTTTTCAACTCTGGAGGATGAACAGGCCGTAAGAATTAGACTCAGGATAATGAGTAAATTAAACAGATATCTTTTTTGCATGGCTTCCTGATTTGATAAATTGAACAAAAAAACAGGCACACCCGGGAATTAAGAATAGTGCGCCTGATAATAAAACAGAATTTGACTGACATTTACTCTGAAATAGAAGGCACTATTTCATGTGCTCTTCAATCTGAAACACAGGCCTGATGTCTACCGGAAGCGACTGAAGCTTGGAACGCAGTTTGTCCATTGTGGGTGAATTAACTGCATACCTGGCAATAAGGGCTTTTGAGGCCTCATAGTCTCCGGTTGCCTGAATAGTAAGAATCTTCTCTGCAAGGCTCTTAAGTGCAGGGTAGATCTTTTCAAGATTTACTTTCACTTTTTCAGTATTACTATCGAATTCATATCCGCCATTTTCAAGCAGATAATTATAAATAATTGCATTTCCTGCGCCGTGGGCTTCATTAACGCCAAAACGTACCGAGCGGAAAATGCCGGCAAGGAATGTAACGTATGTTTCATTTGCGAATTCTTTGGGGTAAACACCTTTTTCAATCATGAAAATATTGTTGTACATCCCAAGTACGTCGGCCTTGCACTCTTCAAGCTTGGAGTAGGTTTCCTTAAGTTCTTTCTTTACCTCGGTTTTCTCTCCCTTAACGGTAATAAAACCGGGGCCTACGCCGTGCGACATCTCGTGCATGAGCGTATGGCTGAAAAACCCGTCGAAAGTAACGTATTTCATCTGCGATGGGTCAAGCACTATCTGTGCAATAGGAATTAAGAGCTTTTCAAATTTGGCTTCGTGTACATTCTTGAGCATTACCTTCTTTGAGCCTTTGGCTGCACGGACTCTTTCATCATTCGGCAGGTTGAATGCCAGTGTCTGAACCCCGGCTCTCGTGTCACCTGCAGAATAGACTTCCTGAACAACGACGATAGGGGATTCAAGTCCGCGGCTTGAATTCCTGTACTTTTCCTCGAGCGGAAGGTTTTCTTCAATTGCTTTTAAGTAGCTCCCGAACTTTGCCAGCTTTTCACTTTCAACCGGATCTTTTATTGTAAGAAAGCTTTCATAGGACGCCTTGTAGTTAAAAAGCTCGTCTTCATAGACCTCATATGGGCCTATAATAAATTCAATTGTGTTATCCTTAAGGTCCATCCACGCCATATCGCTTTCATAGTAGTCGTTGGTCTCAAATGCCTTGGCTCTCAGTTCCAGGTATTTTTTAAGCGATGCGTTACCGGTGTACGTTGAGGCCTCTTTAAGTAAAGTTGCTGCGCGCGTAAGATCCTGTTTGTAAGCTTCGGTATATGGGACAGCAACTAGGTCTTGGCCCTCGCGGCGTATTATTGTGAACTCGGAGGTGAATTTATCTTTGTCTTCAGGATGTTTCGTTATCCAGTCCTGAAACTCCTCCTTTGTCATATCGGCAGGATAGAAATTAGCCCCAAGCGGCTTTTCCTCACTGCCGTAGAAAGGCTTGTTGTGGTCCAGCCGGTCAAAAGGACCCATATTGAGATTAAAGTACTCGAGCGTAAGCTTTGCTTTTTCCGAGGGATCACTCTCAAGAAGCTTTTTAATCTCCGTGTTTTTGCTATAGACCTGCTTAAGGAAGATGCTGTCTATTATGCGGGATGCCTCAAAGAGCTTTTCAACGCAGATCTTCTCATTATCATTCAGCAGTTTCGAATCGAATCTAATTTCAAACGGGGCATACTGCCGTATCTTTTCTTTCAGCATACCAGGCTCCTCAAATTGTGCAAAAATATTAAATGGGCTGAGGCTTACAAGCAAGCTCATCAGCATGGCCAGATGCATAGTAATTGAACGGGCTTTCATCTGTATCTCCTTAAAATAAAATCAAACTTCGAATGTAGAAATATATAAAGGAAATGGGAGAAAGGAAAAAAGTAAAAATGGAAAAGTGAGACTCAGGAAGGGAAGCTTCAATCTACACAGGTGTTAGAAAAGGTGACTTCAGGCACAAAATATCTGATTGTGTGCAAACGGTTTGTTTATAAGAAAATATAAAATTAAAATATTATTGAACACCTCCCTATCTGATTGGTAGCGCTCTCCAGGCCGATGCAAAATGATGCAAAAGACTGCTGAGCGCTATTTCTTTTTATTCATCGTAAGTAAATACTACAGATTTTTCAGTTCATATCCTAAACTAAAAACATATCTCGTTGAAAATCCGAATGTAAATTCTCCGTTTCTTCCTATAACAGACCATATGCCGGGCGAGAAATTCCGGTATTTGATTATCCCCGGGTAAATATCTATCATACAGAAATATTCTTTTACACCGCTTAGTACAAGTGAAGCCAGAAGGGAATTATTCCTGTCGTAGAATACTCCTGCGTGCCAGGAGGTTTCAATTGTCCTTTGACGGATCTCTTTACTGGCGTCAACAAGGTGTTTTGACTTAAAGCCTAATCCGACTGAAAGATTGTCTTCCGGGTTAACTTTCTTTGAGATTCCGAAGAGAGCCCCCATACCGTAACGGTAGAAAAGGGAATAGTCTTCTGAGAACGGGAATTTCCATTTTATTGAAAAATACTGCCCCGCATTAACTCGCCAATCGGGAAGGGCAACCGATGCCTGAAGCGACCAGTCGGAAAGGTTAAGCGTCTTGCTGAAGAATTCATTTATGGGATCAAAGCTGAAGAGTAAAATTCCGCCTAAGTCAAAAATGTAAATATCCGAAATCTCATCAACGCTGTAGCCCTCATAAGGCCCTGTTTCCATGACCTCATTAAGAAAGTGCTGCCCCATGATGGTTATTGAAGACATAAGCCATGGAACTGGGACGTTGTGAAGCTCGTACCATTCTTTCATTGCCGTATAGAGCATTCCGCCGCCGATCAGGTGCTGCTGGTAGTTCGGTATCCACTGCAGCTCTTCCTTTTTAAAACTTAAAGGCAGAAATTCCGTCCTGAGGAAAAGTTTCCAGCCATACTTATCAATAGTCTGAAAAGGATGCACGAACAGATTTTGCACCACATTCTTAGTCATCCTGCCGTAAAGGTGGCTGGTAAGGGTATTGGGAACCAGCTGCAGCTGTGTAATGTCATAGCCGCCGTTTATAATGAGAGTAAAAGGATTAAAAAGAGCTTCACTGCCGTAGTCTTTTCCTGTATAAAAATAGTTCTTTTGGCAAAAGCCAGGTTGAGTAAATAAGAATATAAATACAAATACAAGTACTGCGCGCATAAATTACTCTTAACAGCTTAATTGAGTTGGAAAAATTCCTCCAAAGATAATGTTTTTTAAAACAAAATGCAGGGTGATCAAACAGGCGGTTACTCCATAATATCCCACTCTTCCGGAAAGTAAGTCTGGGGGAATATCTGCCGGGCTTCTTCGAGTAAAATGGGGTAGTCCTCTTCCCTTGAGTAGCGTTCTGAAATATGGAATAAGATTAGCTTCTTTGCATTTGCCTCTTTTGCAAGTGAAGCCGTCTGATGGGTTGTCATATGATAATTTTTCTTTGCCAGATCTTCATCGTGATAAGAATACTGGCTTTCGCAGACAACAGTATCGCAATTGCTGATAAGTGAAAGTGCTCTTTGCCTTGAGACTTCATCATAGATAAAGTCTGTAAGATATGCTATTTTCTCGCCGGGAGTCCGGATTAACAACTCTTTCCTCAGGTCCTTTAGAGCATAATCTTTTCCTTCAAGTGTAATCACCTCATTTTCATCCAGTGAAAAGTCCTTCAGCTTCTCAAGCCAAGGGCCCTGAGGAAATCCTGAACCTTGAAGTCTGTCCTTACTGATGTTAAGCGATTCTTTTTCCTCAACACTGTAAGCAACACTTGGAATTATGTGGTTCAAAAGTGCAGCCTTAACAACAAATCCCGGTGTCTCAAGAACTATTCCGTTAAAGTCCATAGTCCCTTCAGGGTGCTTTAACTCAAAGCCTTCAGAAGTCTTAAAGCTGAAAGAAGCCATTTCTTTCTCTCCTATATCCGTAACGTACCACTTGCCGGGAGCTCCGCCGATGAGGTTCCAGATAAAACCGAGGAGCCTGTGGTGTATAATCTCTGAGGTCTTCTCAGGCCCCCAGACGTAAACCGGCGTACCTTCGCGGTCGTAGTTGCGTCTGAAGAAGTAATCGAAGCCCGCAATATGGTCTATGTGCGTATGAGAGAGGAAAAGGTGGTCTATGGCTTTAATATCAGGCTGCCTGATCTGTCTTAAAAGACCCTCGCCGCAGTCGAAGAGCAGGCGCTGAAAATTTGTACCGCTGTTGACCCAGACAAACATGGCATTGTCTCGGCCGGGAAGCCCAAGTATTTGATATTGTATGCTCATGAAGCTCAAAATTTCAAAGTATAAAAGAAAAAGTACAAAGTAATAAGAAAAAGCAAAAGGGAAAAAGAAAATGAAGCATAAAAAAGTGTTCTTTGTGAGACCCGGAGGTAAATAATCGAAAAAAATATTATCTTGATCGTAGTGTTAAATTAATTCAGTATAGAATGTAATGCTTTGGAGAAGCTTCAAATGAAAAACAAGGTAATTGCTCTTTTTCTTATTATCTTTTCTGTCTCAGGCATTTTGTGTGCCGAAAGCGGGGATTCGCTCTATGTGGCAGAACATTACACAAAATATGAATACCGCATCCCGATGAGGGATGGCGTGAGGCTTTTTACAGCTGTTTATGTCCCGAAGGATACTTCGCAGGACTATCCGTTCCTCTTAAACCGCACGCCATACAGTGTGGGGCCTTATGGCGAAAACTCTTTTCCGGAGCACCTGGGGCCTTCGAAAGAGTTTACTGAAGAAGGCTACATTTTTGTATACCAGGACGTGCGCGGGCGCTTTATGTCTGAAGGGGAATATGAAGACATAAGACCGAACAGGGAAAGCCCGGATTCTCTTGATGAAAGCCGCGACACATACGAGACAATTGACTGGCTTTTGAAGAACGTCAGGCATAATAACGGACGGGCCGGCATATGGGGAATTTCATACCCCGGCTTTTATGCCGCAATGGCTGCAATTGACGGCCACCCGGCCCTGAAAGCCGTCTCACCCCAGGCTCCGGTTGCGGACTGGTTTATTGACGACGACTTCCACCGCCACGGTACACTCTGGCTTTCACACATGTTCGGATTCCTGGGCGTTTTCGGTAAGCCGCGCCCTGAACTGACTACAAAGTGGACATTTCCTGACTACAAAATTGAAACACCAGACGGCTATAAGTTTTTCCTAGATATGGGCTCTCTTTCAAATATCAATAAGTACTATTACAAGAATGATATCAGGTTCTGGAATGACATCGTTAAGCATCCTGATTACGACCGGTTCTGGCAGGAAAGGAGCCTTCTTCCACACCTTATAAATCTTAAGCCCGCAATTCTCACCGTGGGAGGTTGGTTTGATGCCGAGGACCTCTACGGGGCATTAAACGTATATAAGTCGGCTGAAAAAAATAACCCCGGAATTGAAAACTCACTTGTTATGGGACCCTGGTACCATGGAGGCTGGGAGCGCTCGGATGGGGATCATCTTGGAAGCGTGCAGTTTAAGGAGAAGACGGGCCCTTACTTCCTTAAGGAAATTGAGCTCCCGTTCTTTAACTTTTACCTGAAGTCTAAGGGGACTTTTACGCCTAATGAGGCAACTGTTTTTGAAACAGGCTCGAACACGTGGAAGACCTATGAGCAGTGGCCTCCGAAAAGCGCAGTGGAAACTTCGCTTTACATTCAGTCCGGCAAAGGACTCTCCTTTAATCCTCCTCAAAATAAGGGTACTTCATATGATGAATACATAAGCGACCCTAATGCCCCTGTTCCTTTTACCAGCAAAATATCAACTAATATGCCCCGCGAATATATGGTTGAAGACCAGAGGTTTGCTGAAAGGCGCAGTGACGTTCTTGCATATACAGGCGAGATTCTTAAGGAGGACATTACACTCTCGGGGCCTATAACGGCAGAACTTTACGTTTCAACTTCGGGCACAGATGCAGATTATGTGGTTAAACTCATAGATGTTTTCCCGGATGACGCGCCGGACAATGAATCTGAGCCGTGCAGCGTTAAAATGGGGGGCTACGAAATGATGGTGCGCGGAGAAATAATGCGCGCACGCTACAGAAACAGCTTTGAAAAGCCTGAGGCCATGGTGCCAAACAAGGTTACAAAAGTCAGTTTCACTCTTCAGGATATAAACCACTCTTTTAAGAAAGGGCATAAGATAATGGTTCAGATCCAGAGCTCATGGTTCCCCTTGTCGGACAGGAACCCTCAGAAGTTCGTAAATATTTATGAGGCTAAGGATTCCGACTTCCAGAAAGCCAATGAAAGGATCTACCACTCAGCAAAGTATCCCTCAAGGCTCATTGTTGGTAAGCTTGCAAAGGATATTTCAAACAGGTAATAAGTAATTTTGTTATAGTCCCGGGGCTCACATTTTTTGCCCCGGGGCTTTCACTTGCCTTAAATCACACCATTTTTTGTTTTATTCTGTTTAATTGCTCTTGACAAAGCCTTTACCGTTTTATATGTTCGGGGTAGAGAAACCTGACAATATATTTATATGAGGAATGTCTGATATGAGCACCGAGCTGATTATGATTACTGCATTTGTAATAGTTACATTTTTAGTCCTGCAGATTGTAAAAATCCGCAAGCCTCAGCCCGCCTCCAATGAAGAAGATCTCTCGATAATTGCACCCGGCGAATGCGACCTTGTTGAAGTCAGTGAGTTTGATGAAAATGCCACTTTGAAGTAAATCTTCTGCCCCTTAAGAATTCCCATACCAGCATAATGTAAACCGGCATATATTCTGCAAGCAGAATGAAGACCGGCATTTGCCACACACCCTTTAATATGTAGCCTGATACAACGTAATTAGCCAGGCTCACAAGCGCTACAAACAAAACCCCGCTCCACCTGAAGCTTAAAGGAAGCAGCACTGCCAGCCACGTCAGATACCAGGGATGAACCGTAGGGGAGAGGAGGAAAAATGCGAAGAATATCATGTACATCTTTTCCATTACACCCTCATGCCTGAAGAAGATGTAGACGCCTGCAACAATAAACAGGGCTGCCGAAACAAGCCGTGCTTTCTGGTTATCGCCCAGTATGTCAAAAAACACACTGAAGGCCGATCCGTTAAAGGTCCAGTTGGTACTAAAAGTCATAAGGGCCTCAAACGGGAATACGCCTCCTGTTAGATAAGGCACATATGTAAGCGCAAAAAACAGCAGCACAATAATGCAGGCCAGAAGCTTCTTTATCCATTTGCGTTCCAGCTCATAAGCGGTGTAGGGAAGTATCATTCCTGCAATAAGCTTGGTTGAAATTGAAAGACCCAGCACCAGGAAGAACCAGAATTTCTTGCGCCTGAAGAATAAAATTATTGACAGTATAAGAAAAGGGATGCCGAGGGCGTCCACGTGGCCGTCTATCATAAACTGCATTACGGGCAGCGGGCACAAGGCATAAAGGCCCACGAATGATTCCGGTCGCCTTAATTGCCTCAGGAGAACAAGAACAAGTATTATGGACAGTATCTCAAAAATAAATAAAAAGAGTTTGTATCCCAGGTAGCTTTCACCAAAGAGCTTATATGAGGCAAAGAAAATAACCTGCGCAACGGGCGGATAAATGGACTTCATCCTGGGAAAATTTACCTTTGACGGGAGGTTCTCAGAGTGAAGGAAATTCAGGCTCGAATCAGCCGGAGCATACCTGTAAGGATTGATGCCATTGGCCTGCACCTTGCCGTCCCAGATGTAGCGGTTAATGTCGTCTGAGGCCGTAGGGGGGTAGAAAAGCGCTGTAAGGCGGAACAGTATCCCGACGGCAATAAGCGTATAGGCCAGGCGCGTACTGCTCTCATTTTTCAGCAGCACAAAACAGATTACGATAAAAATAAGTGAATTTAAGACTGCAACAGATGTATATACAATTATCGGCTGACTTAAGTTTAAGTAGAGTGAAAGATAAAGAATTTCCGAGATCACTATAAGCACAATTAAAAGTGATACGGTCTGCTTCTTAAAAACTCGCAGGTAAGTGGGCAATTTGAGCATCTAAAGTCCTGTGTTAATATTCCTGTTTTAAGGTTTCCTGGTTTTAAGAATTCCTCTTTTTACATTTCCTCTTTTGTGGTTTCCTGGATGAACCTGACCGAGGCTCTGATGAGGTGCCTGGGGAAGAAGCGGACGCTGTTGGCAACAATTCTGTTTAAGAGTCCGTGGATTGCAATCACCTTACCCTTCATCATCGCCCTGAAGCCGTACAGAGCAACTTCCTCTGAAGAAGCTGAGCGGCTTTTTTCAAACAGGCGCACGTTTTTCAGGCTTGCCCGCCTCTGGAAACCGGATGTTGTCGGGCCCGGGCAGAGGGCCGTCACAGTAATCCCCTTATCCTTAAGTTCATTTGCAAGCGCTTCTGAAAATGAAAGGACGTATGCTTTGGTGGCGTAGTAAACTGCCATTAAAGGCCCCGGCTGAAAAGCTGCCGTAGAAGCCACGTTCAGTATGCGTCCTTTGCCCCGCACGGCCATTTCACGTCCGAAAATGTGCGTAAGATAGCTAAGGGCCGCAATGTTCAGTTCAATCATCTTATAGCTTTTATCCCAGTCCGATTCAACAAAGAAGCCGTAATCGCCAAAGCCCGCATTATTAATCAGTATATCTATATCGATGTTATCCTTTTTTAACTCATAACAGATTTTTTTTACGGATTCCATTTCTGAAAGGTCCGCCGGTATTACCCTGACGCTGACGCCATATGAAGCCTCGAGCTCTTTTTTCAGCTCCCTGAGTACTTCCCCGCGCCTGGCTGTAACAACAAGGTTGAAATTATTGCGGGCCATGATCTTTGCCATTTCATATCCGATTCCCTCTGAAGCGCCTGTAATGAGTGCAGTTTCCATTAAAATTCCTTAAAATTCAAATGTTAAGGTACAAAGTTCAAAGAACAAAATCGAGTCACCCGATTAAAGCCGGAAGCAGGAGGACAGAAGAATAAGGGAGTAAAAGTTCAGCGGCAGGATTTAAGGGATGAACTCAAAAACGGACAGTTTGAATATAAAGATGCATGGCCTCAAAAAAGTCATGCATCTTTACATCCTGAGAAATTATTTTCAGGTATTTATTACCTCGCCTCCGTTAGGATGGATTATCTGTCCCGTGATATAGGAAGCGTCATCGCATGCAAGGAAAACGTAGGCCGTGGCCACTTCGCTCGGCTGGCCGGGGCGTCCTAACGGGGTATCCTTCCCGAAATTTTTCACCTTGTCCTCAGGAAAGGTTGATGGAATTAGTGGCGTCCATATTGGGCCCGGTGCCACGCCGTTTACCCTGATCCCTTTTTCAGCCAGATTGAGGCTCAGTGAACGTGTAAAAGAGGTAATTGCACCCTTGGTTGAGGAGTAATCCAGAAGCACCTTCTGCCCTCTGAAAGCTGTGACACTGGTTGTGTTAATGATGCAGTCCCCCTTTGACATATGTTTTAACACCTGCTGGCTTAAGTAAAACATTGAAAAGATATTGGTGCGGAAAGTCTTTTCCATCTCGTCCATATCCATCTCCTGCAGGTCCTCTTCCGGATGCTGCTCTGCGGCATTATTGACAAGAATATTTATCTTTCCAAACTCCTCCATAACTTTCTTTACCGCGTCCTTGCAGAACTCCTTATCGCCAACGTCCCCCGCAATAAGGAGGCATTCCTTGCCTTCTTTTTCAACCAGCTTTCTTGTATCCTGAGCGTCTTTATGCTCACTAAGATAAATAATTGCCACTTCGGCCCCCTCGCGTGTATAATGCACAGCCACCGAGCGCCCGATGCCTGAGTCGCCACCAGTAATCAGTGCTACTTTGCCTTCAAGCTTTCCTGAGCCTTTATAATTAGGGCGGATAATCTCAGGCTCCGGATGCATTTTCCTCTGGTGCCCGGGTTCCGCCTGCTGCTGTGCCGGAACTTCCTGGGGCTTTCCTGTAGTTTTACTCATAGTATACTTCTCCTCTCATAAATTAACTAATAAAATCAATATAGAATTTGGGCATAGAATTTCAATGCACATTTACAGCTAAAGAAAACAGGGCGGCGCAGTTGTGATAGTGGGGGTTTGGGAGGTGGAATTTTCTTATATTGGTATCTTAATTTTTCAAAGAAAAACCGGGAAGAATGTCTAATAATATAAATCCTGTTATAGTAACAGCAAGTGAGCTTGAAGTACATTACGGCGAGCAGGTAATACTGGATAAGGCCTCGCTTTCGATACACGAAGGGGACCGCATAGGCCTCATTGGAAGAAACGGCTCAGGCAAATCCACATTCCTGAAAATCATTGCCGGGCTGCTGGAGCCCGATTCTGGAGGCGTCTCAAGAAAGCGCGACTTGAGAACGGGCTATCTTTCGCAGGAGTTTACTCTTGAGGATAAAAAGACCGTCTATGAAAATATACTTGAAGGCGCAAGCGCCGTTAAAGCGCTGCTTCACGAATATGAAACACTTCCTCACGATTCAGACAAAAGACACCTCCTGGAAGAAAAGATCATAGCTGCAGACGGCTGGAATCTGGATCAGAGGATCAATATAATAATGCATTCCCTTAATGCTCCTGATGGCCAGAAAATGACGGGCAACCTGTCGGGAGGTGAAAAAAGGCGCGTTGCAATGTGCAAGGCTCTTATTGCGCACCCGGATTTTCTCATTCTTGACGAGCCTACAAACCACCTGGACACAGAATCAATTGAATGGACAGAGGAATTTCTTGCCGGCTATTCAGGTACGTGCCTTTTCGTGACACACGACCGTTACTTCCTGGACCGTATTGCCAACCGCATAGTCGAGCTCTCGAACGGAAGATTCTTTTCGCACGCGGGAAATTACACGGACTACCTGATAAATAAGGCCGAAAGGGAGTATAACCAGGAGCAGGAAGAAAACAAGCGCCAGGCTTTCTTAAGACGCGAGCTTGAATGGGTCAGAAAAGGACCCAGGGCAAGAAGAACAAAAGCAAAAAGCCGTTTGGACCACTACTTTGAAGTTGCCTCACAAGGCCCCCCTGAAAAGGAGCTGGATGTGGAAATGATAATTCCGCCTGCTGTAAAACCCGGGACAAAGATCCTTGAGATGAAAAATCTTGCGGCTGAAATGGGAGGAAAAAGGCTTTTTCACGACCTCAATTTCATATTTGAACGGGGCAGAAAACTGGGCATTGTGGGAAGAAACGGGCTTGGAAAGACCACACTCCTTAAGGTCATTCTGGGAGATGTGGCTCCGGAGTCGGGAAGGGTTGAAACGGGAGAAAGGACATTTTTTAATTATGTTGATCAGACGCGCATCCTTCTAAATGAAAATAATACGGTGCTTCAGGAGATAGGCGATGGGCGCGACTTTGTGAATTTCGGCGAGGAAAAGCTTACAATTTGGAAATACTTAAGGCGTTTCCTTTTTACAGATGACAGGATAAACACTAGAATTGAGCGCCTCTCGGGGGGCGAAAAAAGCAGGCTCCTTCTGGCGCGTATACTGAAAAACGGGGGGAATTTCCTCATACTTGATGAACCTACAAATGACCTCGACCTTCCGACGCTCAGAATACTGGAGGAGGCTTTAATTGCCTTTGAAGGTTGTGTTATAGTTGTAAGCCACGACAGGTATTTTCTTAACCGCGTCTGCAACGGAATTCTTGCATTCGAGGGAGACGGAAATGTGTATTTTAGCGAAGGGGACTACGACTACTATCTGGAGAAAAGAAAGTTAAGGCTTAAGGAAGCTGAGCAAAAGGCCGTGCCTCAGATGCCAAAGGAAAAACCTTCTGAAAAACCCAAGCCTCTTGTCAGAAAGCTTAAATGGAAAGAAGCCCGCGAGCTTGAGGCAATTGAAGGCGACATTATGGCTGCAGAAGGAGAAGTTTCAAGAATTGAGGGCATATTCTCCTCAGGCGACTTCTATGAAAAATATGCCCGTCAGACCAATGAGCTGAACATGGAGCTGGAGAAGGCAAAACAGAGGGTAAAAGAGCTCTACGAAAGATGGGAAGAGCTTGAAAAAATTAAAAACGGCGAAATTACAGATTAAGGGGACAAATTTCGTAAGAGAATTGTGGAATTTTAAACTATATAATATTTGTTTCGATAGTAATATGACATCGTGTCAGTTTAACAGAATTCAATCTTACTTGAAAAGGATTAAAACTATATAAAAATGTCCCAGGTATCATTTTCAAATAAATCTTCAAAAATGCGTCTCGATAATTCCTCAGGCGCAGGGCATCTGTTCATTATTGGCGGAGGTCCCAGGCCGTCTTATATGATGGAGAGGTTTATTAAACTTGCCGGGGGCAGGCAGTCGAAGATTGTAATAATACCTGTTGCAAGTACTACTCCCAAGGAAACGGGGCTTCGTCATAAGATGGAACTGGAGCTCGCCGGATGCAGCGACGTAAGCGTTATTAATTGCCTGAGGAGGGAAGAAGCCGATATGAGCGAAAATCTTGAAATGATGAGCAATGCAAAGGCTGTCTTTTTCTCCGGAGGAGACCAGAATAAGCTCGTTGCTTTTCTGAAAGATACCAGGCTTCTTGAAAATGTAAAGAAGGTTTACCTTAAAGGCGGCGTAATCGGCGGCACCAGCGCCGGGGCTGCAATTATGAGCAAGGTTATGATCTGCGGCGATGGCATGAACGACAGCGACGTATCGCCATACCTTTTTAATCCGATTGTACGAGAGCACGTCAAGCTCTCCGAAGGCTTCGGCTTTCTTGAAAATGCCATAATAGACCAGCACTTCAACACACGCAGCAGAAAAAACCGCCTTATAAATGCCGTGCTTGAACACCCATATCTTTCCGGAGTCGGAATCGACGAATCCACCGCAATCATTGTTAATCCCGAGGGAAACTTTGAAGTCTTAGGGGAGAACAACGTGCTCGTTTTTAATGTGCTTCCCGACGATGAGGCCAGCCAGTCCGACTCCTCAAGCAATATAGATATCAGAATTCTCAAGTCGGGCGACAGGTACAATTTCCCGATTGTTACCAATTAACCATTAAAGAAAAAACATTCCAATTCCTTTCCATTATTCCGCCAAAACAGCTCTCATAGCTTAAAAGGCAGGAAATTAGGGACAAAATTTTCAGCACTTTCCATTTTTTACGGAAATTTACATTATATACTATTAGCCGGAGCAAAGGTTTAACTCTGGAAAAGTGGAGAGATGAATGAGAACCCCTAAAGGGAGAATTATGATCATCGGCGGTGCCGAAGAGAGGGAGGGGCGCCCTGTGCCTGAAATGGCAGAGGAAAATGAGGACTCCGTGCCTTTTTCCATACTGAAGGAATTGCTTCCGCCTTCTCAAAGCAAAAAACCGGTCAAAGTTTTTCTTACCGCTCTCAAAGATCCTGAAGATGCCGGGAAAACCTACAAGGAAACCTTCTCCAGGCTCGGGTTTCATAACGTTGAGATTATAAATATCAGTTCAACGGAACAGGCCTCTGACCCCGGGTTGATTAAGGTCGTTGTGGCCTCCCATGCCGTCTTTTTCAGCGGGGGGAATCAGTTCAGGCTTACAACAATTCTGGGCGGAACAGAAATAGCCTCAGTAATAGAAAAAAAGTACTATGAGGATGAATCGTTTATACTTGCCGGCACCAGTGCCGGGGCTATGGCAATGTCAAAGGTGATGATCTATCAGGGGCAGCCTAAAGAGGCGATGCTTCAGGGGGAGATGAGATTCATGTCAGGACTCGGTTTTCTGGATAACTGTATCATTGATACGCATTTTGTAAAAAGAAGCAGATTCGGCAGGCTGACACAAACTATTCTTCAGAATCCTACCTGTGTAGGTATAGGTCTGGGTGAGGATACAGCATTGGTTGTTTCAAAGGGAAATGTAATGGAGTGCATTGGAAGCGGTATGGCTATTATCATCGATGGTTCCCAGATCAAGTATACTAATATCCTTAGTGCAGATTTAGATTCTCCTTTAAGCGTTGAGGGACTTGTGGTGCATATACTTGCAAAAGGCAACGGTTATAAGCTAAGGGAGAAAGAGTACATGCCGGAAGTAAAATAAGGTGCAAAAAGGGAAAATGAAAAGTCCTGGTGAGACTGTTTTTACCGCTGCAAAAGTTTTGCGGCGGAATACCGTTATTTATTCCCAAACTGAAAAACTAATATGAAAAAAGATTTCGTTATTGCCGTTCACGGCGGGGCACAGAATAAGGATAAGAATACTTTTACCCCGGAACTGGAAGAGGCATATAAAAAGGGAATTGAAGAAGCCCTCTTTACTGGCTGGGAGGTCTTAAATGAAGACGGCACGGCCTTAGACGCGGTTGAAAGTTCCGTCAGGGCGCTGGAGGATAATCCCATTTTCAACGCCGGACGGGGAAGTGCAATTAACCGCGACGGCGAGACTGAACAGGATGCCGCAATTATGTGCGGCGAAACCCTGAGGGCCGGCTCGGTTGCTGCAATAAGACTCATCAAGAACCCTATAAGCCTGGCACGGAAAGTAATGGAATCTACAGAGCACGTAATGCTGGCAGGAACAGGAGCTGAAGAATTTGCAAGGCAGATGGGGCTGGAATTACGCCCGGCAGAGTATTTTATCACCCAGGAAAAGCTCGAGGAGCGGAAGAAAAAACTGGCTCAGGAAAATCTGAAGGGCACAGAAAGCAAAGGTACAGTCGGCGCGGTTGCACTCGACAAAAAGGGCAATCTGGCAGCTGCAACTTCCACCGGCGGCCTGACAAATAAGCTTAAAGGCAGGGTAGGCGACAGCCCTGTTATTGGCGCCGGTACGTATGCAAACAACGAGGCATGTGCCGTCTCATGCACGGGCGACGGGGAATTTATAATAAGAGGAGTTTTTGCGCACCTGCTTTATGCACTGATGAAATTTAAGAATATGCATTTACATGAAGCTATCCGTGAAGTATTCCGCATCAATGGCGAATATCTGAAAACTGAAATGGGGATAATTGCTATAGACAGAAAGGCAAATGTTGAGCTGTTTTATAATACTCTCCCCATGTACAGAGGCTACAGGAAAAATCAGGAACCTGCATTTTTAGCAATTTGGGAAGATGAGTTCAGGATTGAATAAATTTTAAGAGGCACCTCCATGGGTGCTTATTGCTACAGGTGAATTGTTATGATTGGCCGGAGATTGTTTGTGAAGTCTAAAGAAAAATGTGTAATTATCAGAGGATTCTATGCTAATTTTGGAAAAAAGGGCAATGAGGGGGCCAAATTACTGGAGTACCTACTGGAAAAACCTCATACTGATACGTTTGGACCTGGAAGATTATGAAGAAAAGCCGACAGACATAATTCCCGGCTTCAGGGAAAGGATAGAAGAAGCTTTGCCTTCCGTCCGGCTTCACCAGTGCAGCTACTATCAGGAAGGGGGATTCTTAAGAAGAATTTCAGAAGGCACCTGGGCTGGCCACGTTATTGAACACATTGCCCTGGAACTGCAGACTCTCTCCGGAATGGATACAGGATTCGGCAGAACGCGCGCTACGGCTACGCCGGGAATTTATAACATAGTCTTTAATTATTTCGAAGAGGAGTGCGGTTTATACGCCGCTGATGCCGCCGTGGAAGTCTTCCTTGCTATTGCCGAAGGCATGCCTATGGAACTCTTAAAAGAAATGATTGAAGTGCACGTAAAGAAATTAAAGGAAATCAGGGAAGAAGTGCGCCTCGGACCCAGTACCTCGGCCATCGTAAATGAGGCTTTGGAAAGAGGGATACCTTACATAAGGCTTAATGATTCCTCACTTGTACAGCTGGGATACGGAATCTATCAGCAGAGGATTGAAGCAGCATCCACAAGCAGAACAGGAATTATCCCTGTCGAACTTGCAGGCGATAAGAATCAGGCAAAGAAGCTCCTGTCGTTCCACGGTATTCCTGTTCCAATGGGCAAAGTGGTAGAAGAGGAGTCGGAACTGGAGGATGCCCTTACCCAAACCGGTTTTCCGGCTGTTGTAAAACCGCTGGATTCAAATCAGGGTAAGGGAATTACACTGAACCTGAGGAATCTTGAAGCCGTAGTTACCGCCTTCCGTGAGGCAAAAGAATTTTCAGAGAGAGTTATTGTTGAAAAGCAGCTCCTCGGACGCGACTTCAGGGCGCTTGTTGTAAACAATAAGTTTGTTGCTGCTGCCGAAAGAGTTCCTGCCCATGTCGTCGGCGACGGCGTCCACGCAATCTGGCAGCTCGTGGAAATTGTAAACTGCGACCCGTGGCGCGGAAACGGACACGTGAACAACCTGACACGCATCTGCATAGACGAGCAGACATTAAGAATTCTCAGGGAAAAGAATTACACTCCGGAGACTGTCCTGAAGTTAGGCGAAATCTGCTACCTTAAATCTACGGCAAACCTTTCCACCGGGGGCACTGCAATTGACCGCACAGACGAGGTGCATCCGTATAATGTTTTTTTATTTGAAAGGGTTGCAAGGATAATAGGTCTTGATATTGCAGGGATGGACATAATTGCGCCTGATTTAACGACCCCGTTAAATGAAAACGGCGGCGGTATCGTTGAAGTAAATGCAGCCCCCGGCCTGAGAATGCACATCAGCCCATCCATAGGAAAAAAACGTAACGTGGCAAAGGATATTGTGGACATGCTCTACCCTCCGGGGGCCCCTTCAAGAATTCCTATCATATCGATTACGGGAACGAACGGCAAGACAACTACTACACGCCTGATTGCACATATATTAAGAAATGCGGGGCAGAGGGTAGGCTTTACTACAACCGACGGCATTTATATCGACAATAACCTTGTTGAAAAAGGGGACGACACAGGCCCCATATCAGCTAAAAAAGTCCTTAGCGATTCCTTGGTTGAAGTGGCAGTCCTCGAGACCGCGCGCGGCGGCATACTGCGCTCCGGACTGGGATTTGACAGCTGCAATATAGGCATTGTATTAAATGTTACGGCCGACCACCTGGGTCAACGGGATATTTATACTCTTGAAGATATAGCAAAGGTCAAGGTGGTTGTCCCTATGAGCGTCTCAAAAGACGGCTTCGTGATCTTAAATGCAGACGACGCTCTGGTTTATAATATGAGAAAAGATGTTGTGGGCAAAGTCTGCCTCTTCAGCATGAAAAAAGATAACCCCCACATACTGGAACATATTGCCCGTGGAAACATTGCCTGCGTTGCTGAGAACGGCTATGTAACGCTTGCTAGGGGGGACCTGAGGCTGAGGGTGGAAAAAATTGAAAATATTCCGCTTACATTTTCAGGCAGGGCAACCTTCATGGTGCAGAACGTGCTTGCTGCAACTCTGGCCGCTTTTGTGCACGACGTGGATCTCAAGATGATCAAACATGGACTTAATTCCTTTAAGCCTACTCCTGAAAACGTTCCCGGCAGGATGAACCTGATTGAAATGGGTAACTTTACAGTCCTTGTGGACTATGCACACAACCCTTCGGGCTTTATGGGGCTCTATAAATTCTTCTGCCGTTTCCCTCATCCCGTAAGAACTGGCATCTTCGGCGGTACGGGCGACAGGCGTGACGAGGATATTTTCCTGCTCGGCCGCATGGCATCAAGAATGTTTACAAGAATTATCATTAAAGAGGATAAGGAAAGACGCGGCAGAAAACCGGGCGAAATGACTAAAATAATTACTGACGGAATACACAGCAAAAAAGCCAACATGGAAATCCACAGCATTCCCCAGGAGGAAGAGGCAATTTTATATGGGCTCGATACCGCTTCGGAAAATGAACTGATGGTGGTGCTGGTTGACGATGTTCAGGGCGTACTGAAACTTATTAATGAGAAAAAGAAAGAAATGGCTTTGAAAAAGGCGAGGAGGACTCCTCTGGTCATCCCGACAAAATAAACTTATAATTATGGGCATTCTGCTCATTCAAATAAAAAGGCCTAATACTCAGCGGTAAGACCTGAAAATATGAGCTGGTACTTTTCTTTTCACAGGTAGTATAAAGGATTCTGACTTATGCAGTACTATGCACTGGCAACAGACTACGACGGAACGCTCGCTAAAGACGGGCGTGTGGACGGACATACTCTGGAGGCTCTTAAGCGCTTCCGTGCCTCAGGGCGCAAGCTTATTTTAGCAACAGGACGTGAACTCGATGAACTGATGGAAGTTTTCCCGCAGCACGATATATTCGACCTGATTGTAGCTGAAAACGGGGCGTTGCTCTATAAGCCTTCTTCAAGAGAAGAAAAGGCTCTTGGCAAGGTACCTCCTGAACTTTTTGTAGGAGAGCTCAGGCGCAGGGGTATTGAACACCTCTCTGTCGGCCGCGTTATTGTGGCCACATGGAGGCCATTTGAGACAACTGTGCTTGAAGTTATACGCGACCTCGGGCTGGAGCTTCAGGTAATATTCAATAAGGATGCCGTTATGGTGCTCCCCTCAGGGATAAATAAGGCTACAGGTCTTAAGGCGGGCCTTAAGGAACTGGGGCTTTCGCCTCACAACGTTGCGGCAATCGGTGATGCGGAAAACGACCATGCATTCTTAAGCTTCTGCCAGTGCTCGGCCTCGGTCGATAATGCGCTTCCGATGCTGAAGGAAACCAGTGACCTTGTAATGAAGTCAGGCCATGGCAAAGGCGTCAGTGAATTTATTGAGATGATCTTAAAAGACGACCTGGGCGAGGTGGATTACAGCCTGAAGAAAAACAGGATCCCGATCGGACGGGATGAAGACGACGAGGAAGTTTTTATTCGTCACACCGAAAGCCTCCTTCTGACAGGTACTTCCGGAGCCGGTAAGACAACCTTTGCCTCGGCATTTCTTGAAAGCCTTGAGGAAACCGGGTACCAGTACTGCATAATTGATCCGGAAGGGGACTACGAAGAGTTTGAAAATGCCGTAATCTTAGGAAGCCCCAAAAGAGAGCCTACAATTGACGAGATAGTTCATGTTTTGGAACAACCCGCTCAGAATTGCATAATAAACCTTGTTGGGATCAGCGTTGAACACAGGCCTGAGTTTTTTGAGAAACTTCTTCCTGCGCTTCTTAAGATACGTGCCTCCTCAGGCAGGCCGCACTGGATTGTAATTGATGAGATACACCACCTTCTTCCTGCCACCTGGGAGCCTTCGCATCTTGCAATTCCGCGTGAACTCTCAGGCCTGATGATGATTACAATTCACCCGGAACATATTGCTCCTGAAGTCCTCTCAATTGTAAATGCAATAGTTGCTATAGGGCAAAATCCGGAGAAGACAATTAAGAAATTCAGCTCCACGCTTGGCGAAAATCCTCCTGTTCTGCCGGAAGAGGTGCTTGAAGCAGGGCAGGCAATTGCATGGTGGCGAAGTCCTTCAAAGGAGCCGTTTTTGTTTCGTACAATAACCCCAAAGAGGGAAAGAAAACGCCATCACCTGAAGTATGCCGAGGGCGAACTGCCTCCGGAAAGGAGCTTTTATTTCAAGGGGCCGAAGGGAAAGCTTAACCTGAGAGCACAGAACCTGATGATATTCCTTCAGATGGCCGAAGGCGTAGATGACGATACATGGCTTTTTCACTTAAAGAACGGCGACTATTCCTACTGGTTCAGAAATATGATAAAAGATGATGAGCTTGCCGGTGAGGCCGAGGCAATTGAGAAGGAGAAGAAAATTTCAGCCCGGGAAAGCCGCAGACTCATCAGATCAAAAGTCCTCTCACGCTATACGGCTCCGGAATAATTAAAAAGCTTAAACCAGATACGGCCTCAGCATCTCCATGAACTCCCGTTCAAGCTCCCGTCCTCGGTCCTGGTTGTACCAGATCTGCAGGTTTTCGTAAATTTTCTCTTTCTGCATCCCTTCAGACTTAAGCCTCCGGAACATTTCCTGCAAAGCTTTAGGGCGGGGTCCCCACGTATATAGCTCATTCCGGCTCCTGTCAAAACCAATCAGCTTTGGTATGCTCCTGGTGCCGTTTGTAAGGTATTGGTCTATTATGTCCAGGTTCTCATCTCTTAGAAGAATTGCAAGTTCTATTTTGGGTGTCGTGGCAGCAATTTTTGCAATATAAGGCAGGGTTTGTGCCGAATCGCCGCACCAGTCCTCGGTAATTACGACCCAGAGGTGCTCCTGCGGGAGGCTGGTTGTTATGCTTTTCAATTCATCTGAAACTGAATATGTCTTTTCAATTCTCAGGCTCCTCTGCAGGTTCAGCCTTGAATATTCAAACCTCTGCAGCACAGCCTCATCAAACTGTGTGGCATCCGAAGTAAGCACCTTTACTTTTGTACGCTCCATGTAGAGCTGATAGGTAAGAGCCTTATGAAGCCTGTTTTCAATTAATATATTACCTTCCATTATCCGGACCCTGTCTTTTGTTAATTTATAAATATAATCATAATTTTATGTAAATTATAAAGCAAAAATAGTTTCTTCTAATAGTTCTAAACAGGGGAAAGCAGGCTTGCATGAACATTGAATCTTTCAGGGAGTATTGCCTTAAAAAGAAAGGGGCTAAAGAGGATTACCCTTTTGATGAGGAAACGCTTGTCTTTAAGGTGATGAATAAAATTTTTGCACTTACACCGCTTGAAAAGATCCCCTTAAGCGTTAATCTAAAGTGTGACCCTGAAAGGGCCGTGGAGTTAAGGGAAAGGTACGAATCTGTACTTCCCGGATACCATATGAACAAGAAGTACTGGATTACCGTTATTATGGATAATACCATTCCTGATAAGATATTTAAGGAGTTTATTGATCATTCGTATGACCTTGTTGTGCAGGGATTGAAAAAGTCGGATAAGATAGCCCTGGAGGCTATGAAATAGCTAAACCCTCAGAGGTAAAGCATAAAAATGAACATCAGGCATGACTTAAACAGGACCAATTCATAAACTAATTTACAATACACAATGAAAAGAATTCCTAATTTTCTTATACTTGTCCTTATTTCTGCAATTTCATTATTTAACAGTCTAATGGCGCAAAACGAAAAAGAAATTATAATTAATGTTCACTCACAAAACCTCCCAAAGGACTCTAAGGTCTATGTTGCAGGCAGCCATGTACTTCTTGGCACGTGGAATCCCGGGAAGGTAGTTCTGGAAAAAAAGCCTGAAGGTACCTGGACTAAGGCTTTGCGTTTTAAGAAAGGGGAAACGCTTGAGTTTAAGTTTACCCTGGGAAGCTGGGACAGTGAGGCTCTTAATAAAGACGGCTCTGTCCCCGGCAATCATACACTTACGGTAACTTCTGATACCATCCTGAACTACGATGTGGTAAACTGGAAGAACGGGCAGCAGCCGCGCATAGTGAAAGGGCAGATTACAGGAACAGTTAAATATCACAGGGCAGTCAAGTGGGATGGGCTCGACGCACGTGACGTAATTGTATGGCTTCCGCCCAGCTATGAAAAAGATACTGTAAAGCGCTACCCGGTTCTTTATATGCACGACGGACAGAATATTATTGATCCTGAAACCTCAAGCTTCGGCCTCGACTGGCAGGCAGACGAGGTTTCAGACAGCCTTATTAAAGCAGGGAAGATGGATGAGATAATAATTGTAGGCATATACAATACGAAAGACAGAACGGCTGAATATTCCTATACCGGTCTCGGGCGCTCATATATGCGCTTTATTGTTGAAAAGCTGAAGCCATTGATAGACAATACATACCGTACACTCCCGGACAGGAACAATACTGCCACCATGGGCTCATCCATGGGAGGGCTCATATCATTTATGCTGATCTGGGAATACCCGGAGGTGTTTTCAAAGGCGGCTTCTCTTTCGCCGGCATTCAAAATACAGGAGCTGAATTACCTTCCCTATATTACCTCATATAACGGGCCTAAGAAGGAACTCAGGATCTATATCGATAACGGCGGCATTGGACTGGAGAAGAGGCTCCTTCCCGGAGTGGAGGAGACGGTTAGTGTTCTTAAAGGCAAGGGATATAAAGAAGGGGACGACCTCATGGTTTATTATGATAAAAATGCCGAACATAATGAACCAGCCTGGGCAAAAAGGCTGCACATACCCCTGCAGTTCCTCTTTGGAAGAAATAAGAGGTAAAGCAGGCCCTCAGCTTACTGAGGGAAAAGAAACTTGTGCGTATGGTTGAGGATACGGGAAGGGCAGCCAAGTACAGGGAGACTTTCAAAGAGGAGCTGGCCTTAAGCCAGAAAGAAGTGGCAGCCTTGTGTATCCTGATGCTTAGAGGTGCCCAGACGCCGGGAGAGATAAAAGGGCGCTCGGGAAGAATCTATAACTTTCAGAGCCTGGAGGAAACCGAAGAAGTACTGCAGGCTTTAACTGACCGCGCTGAAGGTGCACTGGCTTCAAAGCTGGAACGCCAGACAGGAATGAAAGAAAGGC
>JAAXKN010000010.1:14590-51484 GCA_025612375.1 Ignavibacteria bacterium | reverse complement strand
GCTGAAGGTGCACTGGCTTCAAAGCTGGAACGCCAGACAGGAATGAAAGAAAGGCGGTACAGCCACCTATTAAGCGGGGCGCCCGAGATACAGGAAGTTTCCGTTGAGAAAAAGCCCTCTGTTGTGGAAGAAAGGCTATTTTCGCTCGAAGGTGAATTAGAGCGCCTGAAATTGGAGATAGAGGAATTAAAGTCCGCTTTTGCCCGGTTTAAGAAGCAGTTTGAATAAAGGTAAAAAGGGGATGGTTTTATCTGTCCTCACCTGAGTTTTCATCTGCTTTCTTCTCCCTGTAGAGCCTTACGGTTCTGGCTATGCCGAAGCCGTTAATTGCAACGGCGGCAAAGAGCAGTACCCAGTTCATTGTACCCTTTTCATAATAAGTTATCAGTACGCTTACTATAATCAGTGCCGAGGATAATATAAACATCCCCATAGACATAATCTGTTTTGATTTTGATCTCGGATTATTCATAAGATTCCTTTTGTGAGTCTACTTTCCAGTCCAATGGGGCAATTACAATTACAAACTCCCCTTTAATAACTTTTGTTTTAAGTTCACCAAGCAGTTCATTGGGCCTGCCGCGCCAGGTTTCCTCAAATTTTTTTGTCAGCTCGCGTGTAACAACAATGTACCTTTCAGCCATATACTCATTTAACTCCTCCAGAAGCTTTTCTATCCTGTAGGTGGATTCATAAAGGATAATTGTCCTTTCTTCCACAGAGAGCTGCCTGAGCTTTTTTTGTCTTCCTTTTTTCTGCGGCAGGAACCCTTCAAAGATAAATGAGTCGGTCGGAAGTCCGCTTAAGCTCAATGCCGTAACAAGGGCTGTTACACCGGGCACGGCTTCAACTTTAATTCCTCTTTTAATTGCCGCCGAAACGAGCCTTACGCCGGGATCTGAAATGGCAGGAGTGCCGGCATCTGAAACAAGAGCACATGCTTCGCCCCTTTCAACCCTTTCCAGGGCATAATTCAGCTTTGAGGATTCACTTTGTGCATTAAATGAAACGAGCTCTTTCCTGATTTCGTAATGATTTAGAAGAACTGAGGTTACCCGTGTATCCTCACAGAGGATAAAATCCACTTCCTTCAGGGTCTCAACGGCCCGGAAGGTAATGTCCTTCAGGTTGCCTATAGGTGTACTAACAATATAAAGTGCTGGATCCATAAATCTGCTCTTCTTTGCCTTAAAGTGACGCTCCTTTAAAATGATAACGGCTCCACCATGGAGCCGTATCATGCAAGTAGTTTAGTTTGTGTTATAAATTCGCTTTCATCAAATATAATACTTTTTCAATTATTTTCAAACCCTCATTTAATTCCGCTCCAGTGATGGTAAGAGACGGCCTGAACCTGATCGAATGCAGGCCGCAGGGGAGAATGAGGAGTTTATGGAAATAGCATAAATTGAGGAATTCCTTCCTGAGTTCAACAGTGGGAAAGTCAAAAGAGCACATAAGTCCAAGCCCCCTGACATTAGATATGAGTTCTGGATAGTCTTCCTGCAGGTTATAGAGCTTATCGAGGAGTAGTTTGCCCTCAAGCTCCGCGTTTTCAACGAGGTTATCTTCCTCAATTATCTCCAGGTTTCTCCTTGAGCGCACCATATCTACCAGGTTGCCGCCCCAGGTTGAGTTAATGCGGCTGGATTTTCTGAAGCAGTGTTCCTCGACGTCGTCTATCCTGTCTGAGACCATAATGCCGCAGATCTGCATTTTCTTTCCGAAAGACACGATATCCGGATCAATGTAGTGCTGGTGAGCCCACATTTTGCCTGTAAGTCCAATTCCTGTCTGTACCTCGTCATACATCAGGAGGATTTCGTTTTCGTCTGCAATTTCCCTTAATTTCTGGTGGAATTCTTTTCTGAAGAAGTTATCGCCCCCTTCAGCCTGAATGGGTTCAATTATAATTACGGCTATGTCGTCGGGGTTTTGTTTAATTGCCGCGTAGATCTCGTTTATGGCCTCAGTCTCCAGCTTAATTACCTCGTCGAGGTGCTCAGAAAGAGGAAATGTAATCTTCGGGTTAATAATTCTGGGCCATTTGAACTTCGGGAAATACATGATCTTGTTAGGGTCTGTATTTGTAAGCGACATCGTGTAGCCGCTTCTGCCGTGGAAAGCTTCCTTGAAGTGGATTACCTGCTGACCTTTTTCTTCCTTTATCCCTTTTGCAAGGTTTTTCCTTACTTTCCAGTCGAATGCCACCTTGAGTCCGTTTTCCACGGCAAGGCTTCCGCCGTCAATAAAGAAAAGGTACTTGAAATGTTCCGGCACGGCAACACGGCTGAAGGTGTCCACAAATTCAGCCATTTCAACGGTATAAAGGTCAGAGTTTGAGGGTTTGTTTAAGGAGGCTATATAGCCTATTTTTTCTCTGAATTCGGGGTTGTTTAACTTCGGGTGATTAAGGCCAACAGGGGAGGAAGCGAAGAAGCTGAAGAAATCGAGATAAGCCTCGCCGGTTCTGGCGTCAACGAGGTGGTTTCCGTAGCTTCGGCTGTGATCAAAGACAAGATCAAAACCATCAACGAGCATTTTCTTTCTCAGGACTTCATGAACTGTTTCAGCGCTGATACCTTCAAATGAAAGATTCGTATTTAAGATAGCTGTACTCATTATTCTCTCCGCAAATTAAGTGACCAAAGGAATAGTTATTTAAAATAAATAATACCCGGACAAGGAAAGTGGAGAGAAAAGTCTTAGAATACGTTCTCAAAGCGGGAAACAAAATAGCTGCGCAGCTGCCTGAGGCCTGTGTGCTCAAAAAAATCTTTGTATTTTGTTTTCATGGGTTAAAGGGTTAATTGGGAAAATATTTGAAATGAAAGTTATAAATTTAATTTTGCATTTCCAATCATATTCCGCAGAACCAGAAAGCAGAATTTTTGGCCGTAAAACCCGGCGTTTGGAGCTCCTAAAAAGGATTAAAACATCCTTATAACCCTTTATAATGAAAATATATATGGAAAATGGAAACTCCTTGGCACATTGAATTGTTGAATAGTTATAGGAAATATGTTACATTTTATTATCCTATGGTGTATCTTAAGAAACGTGCATTATGCATTGCGAGGGAAGCAGTCAGCGCAGGCCGGGATGTTTACTTATAATAGCTTATCAGTTCTCTGCGTTCGTAAAAATTATTATTTTATCTATTGCTAATTCGAAAAACCTTAACTAATTTTACACCATAAAATTCCGATGAAACAGATGCAGGCATAACTGTGTCTATTGTTGTTTTATAAAAATAATGGGATTGCTTGTCCAGTGATATACGGCCAAAAAGTTAGCACTAAAATATGTTAGCATGAAAACAGTCGCTTCCGGATAAAGAAATTCAATAAATCAAGAACAATTAATCAATAAACAACTAATTCTTTAAATTAGGAGAAAGACGTGAAATCTTCGAAAGTTAAATCTGCCTTTTCAGGTTTTGCAGGTATCGTAATACCTCTTTTAATTATTATTGCTATCTGCATTTTTATTTTTGTATTAGGTAACCCCGACAACTTCCAGGGCGGCAACCCGGCTAACCATCCGAAGCCAGGCAACTATCTTGGAGTCGTTTACAAAGGCGGTATCATCGTACCTATTCTTATGTCACTTTTAATGATGGTTCTTACATTCGGTATCGAAAGACTTATCACCATTACCCGCGCTAAAGGTAAGGGAAGAGTTAACCAGTTCGTTGCAAAAGTTCACACAAAGCTTGCTCAGGAAGATCTGGATACAGCTATTGCTGAATGCGACAAGCAGAGAGGTTCAGTTGCTAACGTTATTAAGGCCGGTATTCTTAAATACAAGGAAATGATTCCTGAGAAGGGATTAAACAGAGATCAGAAAGTTCTGGCTATCAAACAGGAAATCGAAGAAGCTACATCACTGGAACTGCCTATGCTCGAGCAGAACCTGGTTATCGTTGCTACTATCGCTTCAATTGCAACCCTTATGGGTCTGTTAGGAACAGTACTTGGTATGATCAAGGCATTCTCTGCTTTGGCTACAGCCGGTGCTCCTGATGCAGTTGCTCTTGCAAACGGTATTTCTGAAGCTCTTATCAATACAGCTTTAGGTATCGGTACCTCAGCTATTGCTATTATTTCTTACAACTATTTTACAACAAAAATAGACAAGATCACTTACTCAATTGATGAAGCTGGTGTTGCAATCGTTCAGAACTTTGCAGCTCATCATAATTAATGGATTTTAAAATATTTTTAGTATAATATAATAATATGCCAAAAGTAAAAGTACCCCGTAAAAGCACACTAATCGATATGACGGCGATGTGCGACGTTGCGTTTCTTTTGTTGACATTCTTTATGTTGACGACGCAATTTAAGAGTGATGATTCTATTGTTGTTGCTACTCCGTCATCTATTTCGGATATAAAGCTGCCTGATACGGATATTATGAATATAACGGTTACAAAAGACGGCAAAGTGTTCTTCGGTATCGATAACAAGAACTTTTCAAGAGAAAAGCTCCTGGAAAGAATTGCCGAAAAATACAACATTCAGTTTACTCCACAGGAGCAGAAGGCTTTCTACCTTACTTCAAGCTTCGGAATTCCAATCAACGCCTTAAAGGGCTGGCTGGGACTTGAAGAACTTGACAGAAAGAACTTCAAGCAGCCTGGCATACCGGTCGACTCTACCAACAATGAGCTCGGTGTATGGATTATGCAGGCCCGTCTTTCAAACCCGGGACTCAGAATAGCCATTAATGGTGACGGCAATTGTGCTTATCCTGTCATTAAGAAAGTTATGGGAACTCTGCAGGATAAAAACGTTAACAAATTCAATCTGATTACGAATTTGGAAGCAAATCCGAATACAAAGTACAAGAAACCAGAAGAAAAAAAATAGAGGAAATTATAAAAAATGGCTGAATTAGATACCTCGAAAGGTGGGGGACACGGCAAGGGTAAAAAGAAAAAAGGGAAAAAGATGTCCACCAGGGTCGACTTGACCCCTATGGTTGACCTTGGATTCCTTTTGGTTACCTTTTTCATGTTGACTACCACTTTCAGCAAGCCACAGACTATGGAAATTAACCTTCCGGTTAAAGCCGATAACCCGAAGGAGCAGGCCGATGCTCCCGCAGTCAAGGCTTCAAAGACCATGACCATTTTACTTGGTGAAACTAATAAGGTTTTCTGGTATAAAGGTATGGCTACTGAAGATCCGGAAGTTAAGATTACCAATTTCTCTGAAGCAGGCATTAGAAAGGACCTTCTTGAGCAGAACCAGATGATTAAGGATATGGTTGTATTGATTAAACCTACAGATAAGTCGACGTATAAAAACATGGTTGATATATTGGATGAAATGAATATATGCAATATCAAACGTTTTGCTTTGGTTGATGCTGATCCTAAGGACATGGATTTAATTAAGAATAAATAATAACTTTAAGCGGCAAAAATAATTATGAGTAATCATCAAATATCGTACAACATAGACCTTAACGACATTATCTTTGAGGGTAAGAATAAGGAATATGGTGCTTACGTACTGAGAAAGAAATATCATCAATTCCTGTTCCGCGCTTTTGTGATTGCCGTAATATTCTTTATACTGAGTGTTTCATCACCGCTGATTATCAGCTTTGTTACACCTAAGGAAGATATTAAGGTCAACAGAAAGAAGGTCGTTACCATAACAGACCTGGCACCTCCTCCGTCAATCGACGAAAAGAAGGTAATCGAACAGGTTGAAGCTCCGCCACCGTTGAAGTCTACCATCAAATTCCTGCCGCCGGTTGTTAAACCTGACGATCAGGTAACTGACGAGTACGTTCCTACGGTTGAAGAACTCCATAACGTTGACCCTGGTAAGGCAACTCAGCAGGGCCAGGAAGGCGGCGTGGACTACAGCCTTATTGAAGTTCAGGACGCTCCGAAGGAAGAAATTGTAAAAGAATCTGCTCCAAAGGAAGAAGCTTTTACATTCGTTGAGGAAATGCCCACTTATCCTGAAGGACAGGACGAACTTTTAAGATTTATCAGCTCAAACGTTGTCTATCCTGAAATTGCAAAACGTGCTCAGGTTGAAGGCAAGGTAATGGTCGGTTTCGTCGTTGAAAAAGACGGCTCTATTACTGACGTCAGGGTTGTTAAAGGTATCGGCGCAGGTTGCGACGAGGAAGCTGTCAGAGTTACAAGGCTCATGGGTAGATGGAGACCCGGAAAGCAGAACGGTAAACCTGTCAGGGTTCGTATGGTAATTCCTTTCCAGTTTAAGTTACAGTAATATACCCGACTTCAGGAGTTAATTACTACGAATAATATGCGGAAAAGTAATGCCTTCGTAAATAAGCTAAACCTGTTTACAGGCATTACTATGATTTTAGTTTATATTGCAGCCGGTTTGTTAGTGCTTTTTGCAAAGTTCATACAACTTAGATTGCAGGAAAATTACCGTATCATTTTGGGCGTTGCTATTTTGGTGTATGGTGCTTATAGACTTTACAGGGTCTATAAGAAATATAACGAGCAGAAGGAAACTGAAGAAGATGAGGACATTTAAACTAACAATACCGGTTATCTTTATACTTTCTTTTTTATTCGGTTGCAGGAGTGAAAACCCGAAAGAGTCTGACACTCCTACAACCGGTGAAATTACTATCAGCGTCGACGAGACATTCAAGCCCGTCGTAGATTCAGAAATTGATACTTTCGAAAAGATCTATCAGTACGCTAAGATCAAGGTCAACTACAGGCCTGAAGCTGAAACAATGGCCGACCTGCTTTCCGATAGTGCACGCCTGGTTATCCTTACCCGCAAGTTCACAAAGGAAGAACAAAGCTACTTTGAAAAAAGGGAGATCGTTCCTATTGTCAGGAAGATCACCTATGATGCTATTGCCGTTATTGTGAACAATGCGAATACGGATACAAATTGGACGATGCAGCAGTTCCGCGACGTTATGAGCGGAAAAATCTCGCGCTGGAACGCTTTAAGCGGCAGGTCTTCACTGTCTGGTATTCAGATAGTCTTTGATAACCAGAATTCAAGCACAGTCAGGTACGTAAAGGAAAAAATTAATAATTCACCCCTTGCTAAAAATACTTTTGCCGTTAAGGATAACCCTTCGGTAATTGACTATGTATCAAAAAACCGCAACGCTGTGGGTATAATCGGCGTTAATTGGATAAGCAACAGAGAGGATACACTCACACACGGATTTCTTAAGAAAGTTAGAGTTGTTGCGCTGGCTTCTGATACGGCTCAGACAGGGGAATATTATCAGCCTTACCAGGCCTATATCGCTCAGAAAGTCTACCCCCTCTGGAGGGAAGTATACGTCTTGAGCGGCGAGGCAAGGGCAGGACTTGGTTCAGGGTTCATCTCATTTATGGCCAGCGACCGGGGACAGAGGATTTTCCTGAAGGCAGGGCTGGTTCCTGCAACTATGCCTGTCAGATTAGTTGAAATTAGAAGTGAAAATATCAAAATAACTAAATAATATAGAACACATGAAAAGACTCAACAACTTATCAATATTTGATTCCATTAAATCCCTTCTCGTAACGCTTGTTGCAGTTACT
The DNA here is from genome assembly GCA_025612375.1 of Ignavibacteria bacterium. Lineage (NCBI taxonomy): Bacteria > Pseudomonadati > Ignavibacteriota > Ignavibacteria > Ignavibacteria bacterium. The sequence goes on along the minus strand of JAAXKN010000010.1, from coordinate 43,926 downwards.
GCATTAAACGCCCAGGACGTAAAGCAGGGTGTAAGACTCATGGATGTGGAAAAATATACTGAGGCCAGAAATTTCTTCGAGAACCTGGTTAAAAGTAATCCCCAAAATGCTGATGCTTACTACTGGCTTGGAAAGCTTGATATTAAAGAAGGAAAAACTGACCAGGCACAGGCTGACTTTCAGAAAGGAATTGACGCAAACAAGGAAAATGCAATTAACTTTGTAGGCCTTGGTCAGGTGCAGCTCATTAAAAATGACTCTACTTCGGCAATTAAGCAGTTTGACGAGGCCCTCGATATGACCGACTCAAAAGATGCCAACATTATGATTGCTATTGCTGATGCCTACCTTGGCTCAGACACTAAGAACTTCGGCAGACCGATTCAGCTTTTGTCAAAGGCAAAGGCTGTCAGCAAGAAAAATCCTGCCATTTTTGAACGCCTTGGGGATATTTATCTGAGACTGGTTAACGGAAGCATGGCAATACAGAACTATCAGACTGCCATAGATTATGATTCAGCTAACGTAAAGGCTTATATCGGAATTGGCCAGATTTATGCAAAAATCAAAAACTACCCCGATGCCGAGGCAAATTTTACAAAAGCTATTACTGTTGATCCGACCTATGCTCCTGCATTCAAGGAGTTCGGTGAATATTATTACTCACGCAAGGATTACGTAAAAGCTGCTGACATGTACAAAAAGTACATCGACAACACCGAACCAACGAACGAAAAGCTGACCCGCTATGCCACAATGCTTTATCTTGCAAAGGATTATAATACAGCCGTTAACGTTATAAGCCAGGTTACAGATAAAGGCGGCAAGCCCGATGCACAGCTTCAGCACATTCTTGCTTATTCATACTATTCGGTTGATGACGCACAGAAAGGAATTCCTGCATTCGACAAATATTTCCAGATGGCAGATCCTAAGGAAATAACTTCAACGGATTACGACTATCTTGGCAAGCTGCAGCTAAAGGCTGGAAACGATTCACTTGCAATTGAAAACTACAAAAAAGCAATTGCAATGGATTCTTCACGTTCAGATCTGCACGGCGATATGGCCGCACTTTACTTCAAGGATAAGAAGTGGGAAGATGCCGCCAGGGAATATGAACTTAAAGAGAAAACTTCAGGCAAGCCTTTGAAAGTAGTTGAATACTTCAACCTTGGCCAGGCTTATTACAAAATGAGCAATTTCAAAATGGCCGACACTACTTATGCAAAGATGATTGCTCTTAGCCCCGATCAGCCGATAGGCTATTACTACAGGGCACTCAGCAATGCACAGCTTGACCCTGAATCAGAACAGGGACTTGCAAAGCCGCATTATGAAAAGTTCATCGATGTGGTAACAAAGATGGCCCCCGACCAGCAGGCAAAGTATAAGAATCATCTTATTGAAGCTTATTCATATCTTGGATACTTCTACTACCTGAAAAAGGACAACGCTACTTCACGCCAGTTCTGGATAAAGGTTCAGGAACTGGATCCTGAAAACAAACAGGCAAAAGAAGCCCTCAAGGCTTTGAAATAAAATTTGTTGTTAATTGTTTTTGAAAAGGGAAAACCCCAAAAAGGTTTTCCCTTTTTTTGTATGCTAATAAGAAATGTAGTCTAGGCTAAAAACCCGCCAAGTTTGGAGAAAACCCTGCTGAAGGATTCATCCACTTTATCGCTTATCTGTTCTTTTACAGGGAAGGGATCCTCGTGCCTGTAATCGTAAGAAAAGTCCTCTATATCCACACAGACCGGAATATTTCTGAGTCGCCCCTTAAGTGTATTAAGTACCTCATAGGCAGGTATTACTGTATCTTTTTCCAGGGCAACTGCGTAAATCCTTTCATGCAGGCTTTTTAACATCTTCTCCCTGTGCTCGCTCAGCTTATTGTAATTCAGAAGGCTCAGGAAGTTCCATCCTTCCGGGTGTTCCTGTGAAAGATGGTGCCCCAGCCATGCATCCTGTTTCAGGTGCATGTCCATGTAGCCCACAATGTATCTGTAAAGAGCCTGTTCGGTTTCACTGTCCATGATAAATTTGCAGACAGGGGTAAGCCTGCTGAAGGCTGTGCCGCTGCAGAAAAGGCTGAGCCTGGAATTATCAAAGCAGTTGTCCTTATTTGTCATCAGGAGCGTCTTTGCCAGGAGCCCCCCGATTGAATAAGCAAAAATATCAAAATGTGCCTCAGGCGAGATCAAAGTGTGCCTGTCCTGCCTGATTTCCTCCACGAGCTGAATTACGTCATAATAGCTTTGCAGGCCCGACCATATGAAGCGCTGCGGCTTTGTATGCAGGCGTGTACTGATTGCGGCGTTAACCAAAGAAGAGGCGATGATACCGGGAAAATTACTTTTTCTCGCATTGCTGACCTCAGACATCAGGTGGCGGTCGCTCCATTCCTTAGGTGCCCTGTTCATGTGGAATGCAATCGGGAAGAGTACAACAGCCTTGCCCGTAAGCTCCACCAGCCGGTAGGCCCAGGGGTAGTATTTATACCAGTTTTTCTCGTTAAAACCGTGAAAAAACAAAATGGCGCTTTTGCTTTTTTGGGTCCCCGCAGGCCTAAAGATGTGATAGCGGAATTTCATGTTTTCCTTTACATGTGCATCCTGAACATCGAGAGCCAGGCTCGGGACAAAATCTGAATTATTAGGCTGAAACATCCCGCTTGTGCTGAAAGAGTGTTCCATGCACGTGTGCTCGGTCTCGCCGGGAAGTATCCTGGAATTATTTGAAACAAACGTGAAGTTATGCACTTCCATTTGTTCATCAATTTGGATAAAATCTTCCTCAAAATTTGTTTTCTGTTTCAGCAATGTAAATAGTTCATGGTATTTCATGGCGTTCATATTTTATTGCTTATTTTAAGAATTTGTGATTTGCTTTTGTAGCTTAAAAAGAGGGGAGTCTTAAAGTCAAATAAATTCAGGCCAGAAACGGTAAAAAAGAGTTCCGGAAAATTCATGATTAACTCAATACTTATAAGTGACGTTCAGTGTATGAGGCTCATCAGGGCCCCAGATTGAATTAAAGACCATTCAAACTTAGCTCTTTAGATTCTAAGATGCAACGAATGCCTGAAATATTAAATGAAAGGATATTTATCTGCGGGTTTGTGAACCCCTTTCCCCGCACGCGCACTTTTCTCTCTGTCTGTCTCTCTGTGGGGAAAGGGGGTAATGAAGTTACATCTTTATGAATTCAACTCTTCTGTTGTTTGCCTTTCCGGAAGGAGTTGAGTTTTCCGAGACAGGCTCAGATTCGCCCTTGCCGTCTGTATCCATGCGTGAAGAATCGATGCCGAATTCCTGGGCGAGTGCATTTTTTACAGAAACAGAACGCTTTTTTGAAAGTTCAAGGTTTGCCCCGTCAGAGCCGTCGCTGTCTGTGTGGCCTACAATTTTAACCCTTATGTCTGAATTCTCCTTTAATATGCCTGCAATCTCCTTTAGTGTGCCGTACGATTCAGGCTTTATTTTGTCTGAGCCGGAGTCAAATGTAATTCCGCGTGTAACGAGCTTTCCTTCTGTTAAGAGCTTGTTTCTCATGTCCGGAGCCCCAACGGCAAAGCGGACATTTGAGAAAAGGACCTCATATGCATCAGGCGTCTGATCGTCGAAATACCATAGGCCTATCTTGAAAATGTCATATTGGGCGGGAGTCATAAATCTGGGCAGGTCATATATTTTCTTATTGTCAATCCAGACCCTGTAGCGCTGTTTCTGGACAGAAATTGAGAGCCTTACAATTTTGCCCATTTTCCCGACGGTTATATTATCGTCAATATCAGAGTCAACGCCGCCCGATTCACCGCCGTTTACATAGTTTTTGGCAATAAAACGTGACGATTCTTCTTTCTTTATTCCAAAATCAAAGTTGCCTACGGTTCTTCCAGAACAGAATTCATAAGCATGCTGTAAATAATCTTTAGTACCCTCGGTGGAAATAATACAGAAGTTTATATTCCCGATGTTAACAACGTCTTCCGGAGTATAGTAAACCATATCGAGCTCTATAGTGTAGTTCTCCGGGAAGGGTTTGGGGAAATCGGGTACATACAGCGAGCCATTTTTTGCCTTCAGCCATTTGCCCGGATATTTATTTGTTGTTACAACTTCACCTGTACCGTTCGTATTCCACCTGGCGGGGAAGTCACCCACGTTATCCTGCGAAAAATCTTCAAAAAAGAGCACTTTTTCGCCAGGGACAAAGTCGAATTTGGAATAGCTCTTAAGGCTGACTTCAGTGGTTTTGGGATTGCCTTCAGTTTTGTTTTTTTTCGGGCTTGCCTGTTCTTCTTCATCTTCAGAATTGGTATTCTTTTTCTTTGATTTTACTTCCTCATTTTCATCATCGCCCGTTTTTGTAATTTCCTTTTCAGCTTCATCTAATCCCTTGTCAATTGCCTCGTCTGTCTTTTCTTCGGCCTTCTGTTCTACTTTGTCCTTGATTTTGCCAAGGATATCGAACTGCGAGAACGCCTCGCCGGGCATAAAAAGGCAGATTAGGGCTGCTGCTAATAATGTAACGAAAGATTTCATTGACTACCCCTTATTTATGTTTAATTAAATGGCTTCAGGGAAAAAACATAGAAAGTGCACCGGATAAAGTACAAAGTAAAAAGGAAAAAGTAAAAAGGAAAAACATAGCCTGCAAAAGTCAGGATAGACAAACGTATTCAGTTGAATAAAGGCATTGAAAATAAGACAAGTATAAAATATCTTTTAAACCTCAATAATCTAGAATTTGTCCAATAGGTCCAGATAGAAAGTATCCGGTCGAAACAGTAGAGAGCTAGTCAGAGAAACTGCCGCACCAATAATTATTTTCTGTAATGGGGTGTTAACTGTAAAAAAGGAAAATCCAGCAGCCGGCATCGAAAAATACGGTAAAAAGCGGGCTGGTAAAGCTAATTAAGGAAAGGAAATGAGTAAATCAGTTAAAAGAATTGTTATTGCAGCAACTGTAATTCTTATAATATTAATTATTGCGCTGCCTAAAATGTCATTTCTCAAGGGTGAATCAAAAAAGCTGGGCCCTGGAGCTGAAGGCAAAAGAGGCGGCGGAAGAGGAATATCGGTCGAAGGTTTTGTGGTCACGCCGGGAAAGCTTAGCGACAGGATAGTATCCACGGGTACCGTTCTTGCAAACGAGGAAGTACAGCTTAAAAGTGAAGTATCCGGAAAGATCACCAGGATTTTATTCAAGGAAGGGAGCTATGTAAAAAAAGGCTCGCTTCTGGTCAAAATTAATGATGCCGACCTTCAGGCACAGCTCAAAAAAACAAATTACAAGTATGAGCTTGCAAAGGCCAGGGAATACAGACAGAAAATGATGCTGAAAAGGGAAGCCATAAGCCAGGAAGATTATGACGCCGCACTGAATGAGCTCCAGACGCAGGAAGCTGATATTCAGCTCATTAAAGCACAGATTGATAAAACGGAAATTCGTGCTCCTTTTAACGGAGTTGTCGGCTTAAAGTCGGTCAGTGAGGGAAGCTATATTACTCCATCGGACAGGATAGCCACGCTTCAGAGCATAAATCCGGTAAAAATAGATTTTTCAATTCCTGAAAAGTACTATAGCACGGTTAAAACAGGAACACAGATTAATTTCAGAATCCAGGGATCGGATAAGGTCTTCAGCGGTAAAATTTACGCCGTCGAACCGAAAATAGACCCTAACTCAAGAGCACTCCTGATAAGGGCAATAAGCCGCAACGAGAAGTCAGAGATCTATCCCGGTGCCTTTGCAAATATTGAAATAGTCCTTAGAGAAATGAATGACGCTCTTATGATACCCACGCAGTCACTGGTGCCTGACTTTAAGGGGCAGAAGGTATTTGTTGTCAAAAACGGACGGGCTCTTTCGGTACCTGTTAACACGGGAATAAGGCAGGAGAGCACAATACAGATAACCGGCGGAATCAGCCAGGGCGACACGCTTATTACAACCGGACTTTTGCAGTTAAGGCCTAATATGCCGGTTAGGATTTCCAGAGTTAGTCAATAATATTTTTCAGGATTCCACACGGAAATAGCAATTAAAAAGTGAACAGGAAATGAGTTTATCATCATTAAGTATAAAAAGACCCGTACTGGCTATTGTTATGGCAATAGTGATTATATTGTTCGGGTTTATAGGTTATACGTATCTTGGAGTACGTGAGTACCCCAGCGTGGACGCTCCTATTATAACGGTTAGCACTACTTATACGGGTGCCAATGCCGAGGTCATTGAGTCGCAGATTACTGAACCTCTTGAGGAATCAATTAACGGTATTGCGGGTATCCGCTCCCTTACTTCTGTAAGCAGCGAGGGAAGAAGTTCCATTACGGTTGAATTTACGCTTGACGTGGATCTGGAAACTGCCGCCAACGACGTGCGCGACCGCGCGGCCAGGGCTGTCAGAAACCTGCCTCCTGATGCCGATCCGCCGGTAGTTGCAAAGGCGGATGCCGATGCCAGCTCGATCTTTCTTCTGACGTTAAAAAGCGACACGAAAAGCCTCATTGAGCTCAGCGACATTGCCAACAACGTTTTCAAGGAAAGGCTTCAAACCATACCTGGCGTAAGTACCGTTCAGGTTTGGGGTGAAAAAAGACCTTCAATGAGGCTCTGGCTGGATCCGGCAAGGCTGGCTGCGTATGACCTCACGGCTTTAGACGTCAGAAATGCCTTAAATAAGGAAAACATAGAGCTTCCCTCGGGCAGAATTGAAGGAGCAAATACAGAGCTTACGGTAAGAACCTTAAGCCGCCTTCAGACTGAAGATGATTTCAACAATCTAATCATTAAGGATGAGGGGGGGACTCCGGTCCGTCTGAAGGACGTGGGCGAAGCTGTCCTGGGCCCTGAGAACGAGCGCTCTATTATGAAGCGCGACGGGGTGCCGATGGTGGGCGTGGGCGTTGTGCCCCAGCCGGGCTCAAACCAGATTGACATTGTCGACAGGGTTTATAAGTCACTGGAACAGATTAAAAGGGACCTTCCGAAGGATGTAAAGTTTGACGTCGGCTTTGACAACACACAGTACATCAGAAAGTCGATTAAAGAGGTTGAAGAGACTATCTACATAGCCCTGGGGCTCGTTATTCTCATCATCTTTGCCTTCTTAAGGGACTGGCGTACAACGCTCATTCCTATAGTTGCAATTCCGGTATCTCTTATCGGAGCCTTCTTTGTCATGTACCTGATGAACTTTTCCATCAACGTACTGACGCTGCTTGGTATTGTGCTTGCAATTGGCCTTGTGGTCGATGACGCAATTGTTGTGCTTGAAAATATATATTCAAAGGTGGAGCAGGGTATGCCTCCGCTTGAAGCAGGTGTGAAGGGATCTGCCGAAATATTCTTTGCAATTGTTTCAACTACAATTACACTGGCTGCCGTATTCTTACCCATTATTTTCCTGGAGGGAATGACGGGCAGGCTCTTCCGCGAGTTCGGTATTGTGGTTGCAGGCTCGGTCCTTATCTCGGCCTTTGTGGCTCTTACGCTTACCCCTATGCTTAGCACAAAGATCCTGAAGCCAAAGGAAGGGCATAACTGGTTCTACACAAAAACAGAGCCTTTCTTCGTATGGCTTTCCGATACATACAGGAATGCACTGGATAAATTTATGGAAAAGCGCTGGCTGGCCTTTGTTATTATGGCGGCCTCGGCAATAGTAATTGTGCTTATAGGGACTAATCTGCAGAGCGAACTTGCACCCCTAGAGGACAGAAGCCAGCTCAGGGTTTCGGCTACGATGCCCGAAGGCGCTTCATATGAGATGATGGATAATTACATGGACCAGCTCTCGGGCTTTGTGCAGGATACGGTTTCAGGAAGCCAGACTATTATTTCAATGACCGCCGCGGGCTTCGGTTCAAGCGGCGTAAACTCGGGCTCAATTAACATTATCTTAAAAGACAGGGAAGGAAGAGCCAAAAGCCAGCAGCAGATTTTTGAGGAGCTTTCAAGCACCTTCAGGAAATTTAACGCTGCAAGGACGATTGTAATACAGGGACAGACAATCGGCGGCTCGCGCGGCGGTATGCCCGTGCAGTACGTGCTGCAGGCACCGAACGGGCAGAAGCTGAGGGAAGTATTGCCCAAGTTCTACCTTGCTGCAAGCCAGGACCCAACCTTCAGCATTGTGGACGTAAACCTGAAATTCAATAAGCCCGAACTTGTGGTTTCAATAGACCGCGACAGGGCGCAGGCCCTCGGGGTTTCAGCCGTTGACATCGCTCAGACTCTCTCGCTTGCCTTCAGCGGGCAGCGCTTCGGCTATTTTATCATGAACGGCAAGCAGTACCAGGTGATAGGACAGGTAAAAAGGGCCGACAGGATTGAGCCCCTGAACCTGAAATCACTGTTTGTGAAGAATTCAAAGGGTGAGCTCATTCAGCTGGATAACCTTGTAAGCCTGAAGGAACAGATTAATTCGCCGCAGCTCTACCGCTTTAACAGGTATACTGCCGCAACAATATCGGCTAATCTCGCTCCCGGTAAAACCATTGGCGACGGCATTAAGGCGATGGATGCAATTGCAAAAAAAGTGCTCGATCCATCGTTCTCAACCGCCTTAAACGGGCCTTCAAAGGACTTTGCAGAAAGCTCCTCAAGCCTGATGTTTACCTTCATGCTGGCGCTCGTGCTGATCTATCTTATACTTGCAGCACAGTTTGAAAGCTTCCGTGACCCGCTTATTATAATGTTCACGGTGCCTCTGGCTCTGGCCGGAGCCTTGATGTCGCTCTGGTATCTAAACCATACCATGAATATCTTCAGCGAGATTGGAATGATCATGCTGATAGGACTTGTAACAAAAAACGGTATTCTTATCGTTGAGTTCGCAAACCAGAGAAGAGCCCAGGGGCTTACGCTTCTTGATGCGGTTAAGGATGCTGCTGTAGCCCGTTTCCGGCCTATTATCATGACAAGCCTTGCAACAATTCTCGGCACACTGCCTATTGCACTTGCCCTGGGTTCAGGCGCCGGAAGCAGGGTGTCGATGGGTGTGGCAGTTATTGGCGGGCTTATTTTCTCAACCTTCCTTACGCTTTTTGTGGTACCTGCAATTTACTCTTACCTGTCACCCAAGGGTGAAATTGTAAGCAACGTTACTGACGACTTTGCAGGCAAAAAGGAAAAAGAGGAAAACGAGTTCGTTACAAAGTAAATTTTAATTAGGGGTGAGGCTGCCTCGCCCCATAACTCCTCTGAAAGAGGAAAATAAATTTTTTGAATTCTTGATATTCTACCATTAAATCTGACTTCTGAATTCTAATTTGAAATTACGGATTATTGATTATGTTGAAATATTTGGTTCCATTGGTTCTTTTCTTCAGCGTAAATGTTTTTTCTCAGGAGGCCCTGACTTTAGAAAAAGCGGTAAAGATAGGACTTGAAAATAACTATTCCATAAAACTTGCAAAGAATGACGTCAGCATTGCTCAGAATAACGTAACGCTTGGCAATGCTGGCTTTCTCCCAAAGCTCGATGCAACGGCCTCTGAGAGTAACAGTATAAGCAATATTCACCAGGAGTATTCAAGCGGGCCCATCAGCAATCAGAGCAATGCCCATTCCAACACCACAAATGCCGGCGTTGCACTCAACTGGACGATATTTGACGGGATGAACATGTTCATTAACTTCAGCCGCCTGCGCGAACTTAGCGCCCAGGGTGAAATTAACGCCCGCGCAACGGTGGAAAACAACGTGGCCTCAATAATGGGCGGCTACTATAATATCGTCAGCATCCAGCAGACCATAAGAGCTATTCAGGACGCGCTTAAAATATCCGAAGAAAGGGTGAAAATTGCACAGGATAAGTACAACCTGGGTTCAGGCTCTAAACTTGAACTCCTGCAGGCTAACGTGGATCTTAATGCCGACAGGTCGAACCTCCTGAGGCAGCAGCTTAACCTTGCTCAGGCAAAAGTATCATTAAACCAGCTTATGGGACTTGAAAGTACAAGGGATTTTCTGATTAAAGACACTATAGTAATCAGTACAAAGATGGATTATGACATTCTCCGCGACAGGATTGTAAATGAAAACAGCTCACTTAAGTCGGCAGGAAAAAATATATCAGTTGCCTCACTGAACTTAAGCGGTCTGAGGTCTTTGTGGTATCCTTCACTGGGAACGTTTTTAAGCTATAACTTTACGCGTACTGATGCTCCTTATGCTTCCACAACACTCAACCGGTCATACGGCCTTACTTATGGCCTGAACCTGTCTTTTAATATTTTCAACGGCTTTAACACTTCACGCCAGATTGAAAATGCTAAGATCAATCTTATGAGCAGTGAGCTTCAGTATAACGACCTCAGGAACAGGCTCGAGGCTTCATTTGAGCAGGAATACACAAATTACAGCAATAACCTGCAGCAGGTTAAGATGGAAGAGGAGAACCTGGACGTTGCACGCCAGAACGCCGAAATAGCACTCGACCGCTTCAAGTACGGAACATACTCTTCTCTTGAACTCTCAATTGCACAGAAATCGTACCTCGATGCCGAGAGCCGCCTGGTTACGGCACAGTACGCCGCAAAAAGAAGCGAGATAGAACTGATGAGGTTGAGCGGTCAGATAATAAAATAAAACTTAAAATCAGAGCTTGAATTTTTGAAGCCCGAAATGGACGCTGCAGGTGCCCGTTTTGGGCTTTTATTATTTTAGGAAACATGAGAAAACTTTAATGGCGCCGGATTTATACAGAGCTTATAATCATGAAAAAGAATAATTTATTTCTTTACGGACTATTATAGAAAGGAATAAATTATGCAAAAGATAATCCCAAGCCTTTGGTTCGACGGAAAAGCAGAAGAGGCGATGAGGTTTTATACATCTGTCTTTAAGAATTCTAAAGCCGGAAAGATCTCCTACTACGGCGAAGAAGGCCCCGGCCCAAAAGGGACGCCAATGGTAGTAACATTTAACCTGGAAGGGCTGGAATTTATGGCAATAAACGGAGGGCCTCAGTTTACCTTAACCCCCGCCATATCACTCTTTGTAAACTGTACTTCGGGAGAAGAGATGGATGAACTCTTTACAAAACTTTCAGACGGGGGACGCGTCCTGATGGAACCCGGAAATTATTCATTCAGCGAAAAATTTGCCTGGTTTAACGACAGGTACGGCCTCTCGTGGCAGGTAAACTTTGCCGGCCCATCCGGCACTTTCAGGCAGAAGATCGTTCCTTTTCTCATGTTTGTAGCAGAGGCGCACGCTAAAGCCGAGGAAGCGGTACGATTCTATACTTCACTGTTTGATAATTCGGAAATCACTTCTGTTGAACACTGGGGACAAAATGAAAATGAACCTGAAGGAACGCTGAAACAGGCAAGGTTCTCTCTTTCGGGCCTTGAATTTATAGCCATGGACAGCAGCCTGGCGCATCCTTTTACTTTTACTCCGGCTTTTTCTTTCCTCGTGAACTGCAAAGATCAGGCGGAAGTGGACCGCTTCTGGGATAAACTTTCCTCGGGCGGCAGAAAAGGGCAGTGCGGCTGGCTTGATGACTCTTACGGAATTTCATGGCAGATTGTACCCGAAGCCCTGGGGCAGATGATGAGTGACAGCGACCCGGCGAAGTCAGCCAGAGTAAGAAAAGCTGTTCTTAAAATGAACAAGCTTAATATTGAAGAATTAAGTGAGGCCTTCAGAGGTTAAATCAATCCTGAATGCTCCCGTGGGCTTGAAAAATTTCAGGCTGCCCAGGGAAAACCGCTTCCCCGGGGCAGCCTCATTTTTTATATGTACTCTTCCAGGTAATCAAGATCCTTGTGGTAGGATTCCTCCATAAAATAAAGCGACAGGAATGCTATCAGAAGCGAAATGGCGCCCACAATCATTGCGCTGTAAATTATGTCGAAGTGCCCCTTAAGAGCGGTAAAGGAAAGTGTAATAGGAACAGTTGAACCCCTGACGAAATTAGGTACCGTGGTGGTAACCGTTGCGCGGAGGTTTGTCCCGAACTGCTCTGAAGCTATGGTAACGAAAACAGCCCAGTAGCCGATTGATATCCCGATTAGCAGGCAGAGGGCATAAAAGTAAGTGGGCGAAGCCCCATATGAGTTGAGGTAAACAACTACAAGAACTGTCGTCATGGCAAGGAATGTATAAACCACTTTCTTCCGGCTTTTAATTATCTGACTTCCGAAGCCGCTTAGTATGTCCCCGATTACAAGCCCCAGATAAGTAAACATTATGGCGCTTCCGGCTGAAATGGGACTTGTAATTCCAAGCTTACGCCCGAATTCAGGGGAGAAGGTAATTAGAACGCCAACTACAAACCATGTGGGCAGTCCTATTAAAATGCACTGCAGGTATTTGAACAGCCTTTTTCTTGAAGTAAAAAGGCTTAAAAAGTCCCCTTTTCGCACGTTCATCGATCTAATAGATGAATACATGCCTGATTCGAACATTTTAATTCTGAGCACGAGGAGCAGAAATCCAAGGCATCCGCCAACGATATAGGCCGTGGTCCAGGGTAGGAAATCCCCCACAAGTGCCGCCGTAACGGAGCCCAGAATGCCCACAGAGGCAACAATTGCCGTTCCGTAGCCTCTCAGGCGCTGCGGCAGGGTTTCGCTTACAAGCGTAACCGCCGCCCCGAGTTCCCCTGCAAGCCCGACGCCCGCAAGAAAACGCATTAAAGCGTATGTGTCGGGTGTCTTTACAAATGCATTTGCTATATTGGCAACAGAGTAGAGGAAAATGGAGCCGAAGAGGACGGAAATTCTTCCTTTCTTGTCTCCCAGTATTCCCCAGATAATGCCCCCGATCAGCATACCTATCATCTGCATATTAAGAAGGTAGACTCCTGTGCTTACCAGTGCATCGCCTGTTACCCCTATCGACTTTAAGGAAGGCACCCTTACAATGCCGAAGAGCAGGAGGTCGTACATATCAACAAAATAACCCAGAGCTGAAACAATTATTGTTATATTCATCAGGGCTTTAATGTCATCAAGCCTCGGTTTATTCATTTTATTTCCTTTTATGATTTTTCTTCAGAGCTATAAATAATATGATAAAGAAAAATCTGCAAAGATAATATTTAACAAAATAAACAGGAAATAATAATTTTATTAATTTTTGCACTGACTGGTATTTATTTTATTATTTAGTTTTTTAATGCCGGTAATTATGATCTTGCAAAGAAGCAAACTTAAAAATATCTTAGTGCCCTGAAAATTAAGTTTAAAGGAAACCAGTTAAATGAAAAAGACCGTTTTTTTCTTAGTTGTGGTGCTGTTAACGGCCATAAACATATACCCGCAGCAGAAGGTTATCGGATACTACAGCTCCGACTATAATTCGATGCCATACTCAGCTGTCCCGTATTACAGCCTTACCCATATCTGCCACGCATTTATCCGTCCCAACAGCGACGGCTCGCTTTCTGTAAAGCCCGGTTTTGTTTACAGGGAGCTCGTTGAAACAGCGCACCTAAACAACGTAAAGGTGCTTATTTCAATAGGTGGATGGGACACCGTGGCGGCAAAGAATTTCAGGACAATTGCAGCAAACCCGGCACTCAGGCAAAGATTTGTTTCCGAGCTGACTAAGTTCTGCAAGACAAACCGTTACGACGGGGCTGATATTGACTGGGAGTATCCGGATGCGAGTGATAACGGAAGCTATGTTTCTCTTATAAGCCAGTTGAGAAAATCATTTAAGGCCTCCGGCATCCCTCTTATTACGGCAGCCCTGCCTTCACAGGATTTCAGGAACGGGTATAATATCGCAAAACTTAAGGGCCTTTTGGACTGGTTCAGTATAATGACATACGACTTTGCCGGCGCCTGGGAGAACAACGCCTATCATAATTCACCCCTTTATCCTTCGGCCAGGCAGACGGGTTCCATAAATAACAGCATGCAGTACTACATGGTAAAAGGCGTGCCTAAATCGAAGCTTATGATCGGTATGTCATTCTACGGCTACAGGATGAATGCCTCTGACATTTATGAGAAACTTTCAGACAAAGTAGTGCCTTCAGTCAGCTACACAGCTGCCGAATCCTTAAAGAAGTCTCCGGACTGGCAATACAAGTGGGATAAGACTTCAATGGCGCCATACCTGCAGAACAGGGCCAAGACACAGATTGTAACGTATGATGACCAGGCTTCAGTAAAATTAAAATGCCAGTATGTGAAGAAAAACGGCTTCGGGGGCGCAATTATCTGGGAACTGCATAAGGACTATGACGGCACCAAATCCCCCTTAATGGAAATTGTTGCAAAGAACCTCAAAACAAAATCAGTAGCGCACAAGGTTAAGCGCTGATTCTTCAAAAGAATATAACCCGGTGCACTCTGGAGCACCGGGTTTCTCTGTCATTTACTGCCTCCATACATAAATCTTAAAATCCATAAATAATGCACGGTTACTTGACAATTAAATTCTGCCGCCATATATTTCGGTATATAACGAAACGAAATGAAAGACAATATGATTTTAGAAGAAAAAGCCAGGCTCTTTAAGGCACTTTCAGATCCCAACAGGCTGAGAATAATAAGGATGCTTCAGGGGAAAAAACTCTGCGTATGTGAAATCACTGCAGTGCTGGATCTCGCACCCTCAACGGTCTCAGAGCATCTGAAAACGCTGGAAACAGCGGGATTTATAGCGGGAGAAAAAGAAGGGAAATGGGTTAATTATATGATTAATCCACGTATCTCTGACCCTACGGTGGCATCTTTACTCTCAATGCTCCCGTTCTGGCTAAGCAGCGACAAAACCCTGGACATCGATTCCGAGAAGGTTATAACTGTTGACCGTAATAAACTGTGCTGCGGTTAAAAAAAAATTAAACAATATTTCGGCTAAAAGCGAAATAATCCGGGGCAATGAAGGGAACTATGAAGAAAAGGATTCTAATACTTTGCACGGGAAACTCCTGCCGCAGCCAGATGGCTGAGGGTTTCCTGAAAGCATTTGACACAGAACTGGAAGTCTATTCTGCCGGTACAAAACCTTCTTCGGGTATTAACCCGAATGCCATAAAGGTAATGGCTGAAAAGGGAATTGATATCAGCAAAGGACATCCGAAAGATGTAAACGAATTTGCAGACAAGCATTTTGATTATGTCATAACCGTATGCGATAATGCCCGTGAAACCTGCCCGGTCTTTACAGGACGCGTAGGCCAAAGGCTCCACATTGGCTTTGATGACCCGGCTGGTGCACAGGGTAATGAGGAGGAGATATTGAGTGAATTCAGAAGAATAAGAGATGAAATAAGTCATAAATTCCTTGAATTCTACTCCGGAATTAAATAATGATTACTGAACAGTTGTATAATAGACTTGGTAAACAGCTGAAGTATTTTATTTTCAGCCGTGTTGGCAATGAGGCGGCTGCCGAGGATATACTTCACGACGTTTTCATAAAGATACACAGCAGCATTGCATCTCTGAAGGATACTTCAAAACTGGAAAGCTGGGTATTTCAGATAACAAGAAATGCCATCATAGACTACTACAGAAAAAGAAAGCAGTATGTGGAAATTGAAGACAGCCATGCCGCCTCTGAAGAAGGTGATGAAGAAGATGATGCGCACAGAAAGGCAAGCCTTGGATTATTTGATATGGTTGAAGAGCTGCCGCAGATTTACCGCGATGCAATTCTGCTTACCGAATACCATGGACTGACGCAGAAAGAACTTGCTTTAAGGATGAATATATCGCTTACAGGAGCCAAAAGCCGTGTGCAGCGGGCCAGGAAAATGCTGAGGGATCTGCTGCTTCAGTGCTGCCATTTTGAATTTGATAAATATGGGACAGTAATAGATTACTGCAAAGTCTGCTGCTGCTGTCCTAAAGTAAAAACATAAAGTCAAAAAAACTGTAAAAAAGTTTGCGTCCTTTTTTCGCATCCTCCGTCTACTTATCAGTAGATCAAAAAAATTAGATGGAGGAAATCATGTTCATTGAATTATTTAAAATAGCTGGATTTATCTGGCAAAGCATAATACACGTGTGGCCATACCTGCTGATATCAGTTCCTTTTGCCGTACTGGTAAAAATGTCGGGCGCATCCAAATATATTGGTAAGGCGTTCAACAGGTCGCCCCTTATTTCAATATTGCTCTCAACAGTTGTCGGGGCTTTCAGTCCATTTTGCTCATGCAGTGTAATTCCGGTTGTAGCTTCTCTTTTGATTGGAGGCGTGCCTATAGCACCTGTAATGTCTTTCTGGCTGGCTTCGCCGTCAATGGATCCGGAAATGTTTTTCCTAAGCGTTTCAATGCTCGGCTGGCAAATGGCAATCTGGAGAATAGGCTCCGCATTTGCAATGAGTTTTATGTCAGGCCTGATTACGCATCTTCTTGTAAAAAGAGGGTGGATAACAGAGGAAGCAACACTAAAAGCGCATACCTATTCTCCTTCAAAGGAGAGTTGGAAGCCGGTAAAAGAGTGCTATGCCATGATAAAAAAATATTTTACCCCAGGGAATACTCAGCTTGAAAGCTCTCTGGCTTTTGCTGAAAACAGCAGGCGGTCTGACGTATGCGGGTGTAATAGTGCAGCCCCGGTTATTAGTGCATTCCAGGTCCCGGCCTGCGGGTGTCAATGCATAGCTCAGGCTTCAGGCTGCGGCTGCATTCCCGAAGTCAGTTCATCCGAAGCAGTGAAAACGCCTGAAAAAAGATTCATAAAAAAGCTCGCCACAGAGGCTTTCAGCTCTGCCTTAATGGTGGTAAAATTTATGATCCTGGCCTATTTCCTTGAAGCCTTAATAGTTCTATACATCCCGGAAAGTGTTTTAGCATCATTTCTGGGAGGGAACAGTTTCGTTTCAATTATTATGGCCGCCGTTGCCGGCGTTCCGGTCTATACCAGCACAATGCCGGCACTTGCATTGGTAGGAGGCCTGATAAGCAAGGGAATGGCTCCGGCTGCGGGATTGGCATTTCTGATCTCGGGGCCTACAACCACAATTCCCGCAATGGCTGCAGTATGGAATCTGGCAAACAGAAAGGTATTCTTCCTGTATGTTGGCTTTACTCTGGCCTTTGCAATTTTGAGCGGTTTACTTTATTACGCAGTTTACCCGGCGATGTAAGATTTCTAAAGGATTAGTTTAATTGGAGAAATACTAAAATGGGAAGTTTAACAAAAAGACTTTCATTTCTTGACCGCTATTTAACGCTCTGGATATTCCTTGCAATGATTATGGGCGTATTTTCAGGATACCTTTTCCCTGGAATTGTAAGCTTCTGGAACAGCTTCCAAAGCGGGACAACAAATATTCCTATTGCCGCAGGGCTTATTCTGATGATGTATCCGCCTCTGGCAAAGGTGAAGTACGAGGAACTGCCCGACGTGTTCAGGAACCTTAAGGTATTGTCCTTGTCTCTCATACAGAACTGGATAATAGGACCAATACTTATGTTTCTTCTTGCAGTCATATTCCTTCAGAATTATCCTGAATACATGGCGGGCCTGATACTAATCGGCCTTGCAAGATGCATTGCAATGGTGATCGTCTGGAACGAGCTTGCAAAGGGGGATACTGAATATTGCGCAGGACTTGTGGCTTTCAATTCAATATTCCAGGTTCTGTTCTTCTCAGTCTATGCCTATGTATTCCTGACAATTATTCCATCATGGCTGGGCCTGAGGACGTTTGCCGTGGATATAACGATAGCACAGATTGCAAAGAGCGTATTTATTTATCTCGGAATCCCGTTTTTAGGCGGCATGATAACGCGCTTTCTGATGCTAAGGGTAAAAGGAAAAGAGTGGTATGAGAAGGTGTTTATTCCAAAAGTCAGCCCGGTTACACTCGTTGCTCTGCTCTTTACAATTTTCGTTATGTTTTCGCTTAAAGGGGAATATATAGTAAAAATTCCACTGGACGTCGTAAGAATAGCGCTCCCGCTGGTATTTTATTTTGTAATTATGTTTACGGTCTCATTCTTTTTGGGGAAAAAGGCAGGCGCCTCTTACTCAAAAGCAGCAACACTGTCGTTTACGGCTGCAAGCAACAATTTTGAGCTGGCAATTGCCGTTGCAATTGCAGTTTTCGGCATAAATTCAGGGGAGGCATTTGCTGCCGTTATTGGCCCCCTGGTGGAAGTGCCGGTGCTCATAAGCCTGGTAAACGTGGCATTTTGGATCAGGAGGAAATACTTTGCATCTGAAAAGCAGAATGAACTTAGTACAGTTGCTCAATAATAAATATAAAGGAGGTTTTGCTCTATGGATAACGAAAAAGAGTTAAAAGAAATGGTAAAAGAGAAGTACGGTCAGATAGCCGTCCAGTCCGATAAACCGGCAAAGTCCTGCTGCTGCTCTTCAGCATCTGAGCCGGTACAGATCTCATGCTGCTCAGGTTCGTCAGATGATGTTAATTATACTATAATGAGCGATGACTATATACACCTTCAGGGTTATGTTCCTGAGGCCGACTTAAATTTGGGCTGCGGCCTGCCCACACAGTTTGCCGCAATAAAAGAAGGGGATACGGTAGTGGACCTGGGTTCAGGCGCCGGCAACGACGTCTTTATTGCCAGATCAATTGCAGGTGAGAAAGGAAGGGTTATTGGCCTCGATATGACGTCTGAAATGATCGCCAAGGCAAATAAAAACAAAGAAAAGCTGGGCGTTAAGAATGTTGAGTTTTACCTGGGTGAAATTGAAGATATGCCGCTCGAAGACAACACTGCAGACGTAGTTGTAAGCAACTGCGTGCTTAACCTTGTTCCGGATAAGAAGAAAGCATTCAGCGAGATGTACAGGATAATTAAACCCGGCGGCCACTTCTGCGTCTCTGACATCGTATTAAAAGGGGAGCTCCCCGAAGCCTTAAGGCAGTCGGCTGCAATGTACGCCGGCTGCGTGGCGGGAGCCCTAAGGCAGGAGGATTACTTAAGCAAAATATCCCAAGCCGGGTTTACTGATGTTGAGATCAAAAAATCCAAAATTATTGATCTTCCTTTGGAAACTCTTATGAAGTATATGCCGGAAGAGGAAGCAAAGTCGTTCAGTTCGGGAGAAAAGGGCATATTTAGCATAACGGTTGTTGGTTACAAAAAGATAAATTAAAAGGGCTTAAGGCCGGGTGAGAGGTTAATCCCCCGGCCTTAGGTGACTGTACCTGGCAGACATTACTTTATAGACCAAAGAGGTTAAAAACGTGGAAAATGCGGAAAATGCGGAACAATTAATAGCGGCACAGGAAGGAAGAAAGAACACCATACTGCTTATAGTGCTTCTTCCCTTATGGGCTCTTGCATACTTTAGCCTTGAATCCTTTACCGGTTTCATTACATATAATGTCCTTTTAATGAACAGAGACTCTCATCTTACTGAAGCCGTCAGATTTTTCATTTATGAAGTACCCAAGGTTTTGCTTCTTCTGGTGCTGATTGTTTTTGCCGTGGGTATAATAAGGACGTACTTCTCGCCGGAAAGGACAAGAAAGATGCTTGAGGGGAAATCCCTTTTTACCGGTAACGTTCTTGCCAGCATTCTGGGTATTGTAACTCCTTTCTGCTCTTGTTCGGCTATTCCGCTTTTCCTTGGTTTTATAGAGTCAGGCGTTCCTCTTGGCGTTACATTCTCGTTTCTGATTGCAGCTCCCATGATAAATGAGGTCGCTCTGGTGCTTTTGTTCGGGCTCTTCGGCTGGCAGACAGCCCTGCTTTACATGTCAACAGGACTCATAATTGCAATGTTCTCAGGCTACGTAATAGGCCGCCTCAGGCTGGAACGGTATGTTGAGGACTGGGTCTATCAGGTCAAAGCCGGGAAGCTTGAACTCTCTGAGGCAAAGCCTCTTTTTACAGAAAGGATTACCTCAGGCTTTGAGGCTGTAAGGGAAATTGTATCGAAGGTTTGGATCTATATAGTTTTAGGTATTGCCGTAGGCGCCGGAATTCACGGATATGTGCCTGAAAACTTTATGGCAGGCCTTATGGGCAAAAGTGCCTGGTGGTCGGTGCCATTATCGGTTATGATAGGTGTGCCGATGTACTCGAATGCCGCAGGAATAATTCCAATAGTGCAGGCGCTTCTTGAAAAGGGGGCATCGCTTGGCACTGTACTGGCATTTATGATGTCTGTAATCGGGCTTTCTCTTCCTGAAACGATAATACTTAAAAAAGTATTAAAGCTTCCTCTTATCCTGACATTTATCGGGGTTGTGGCTTTGGGAATAATCATTGTAGGCTATCTGTTTAATCTGGTCTATTAAATTGATAATACGGAAATATAGTATTGAATTTGTTTTTGACTTAATAATTACAGGAGATCACAAAAATGGTTGTAAAGGTACTTGGAACGGGCTGTGCAAGATGCAAAAATCTTGAATCGTCAGTAAAAGATGTAATTGAAAAAAATAATATTGAGGCCGAAGTGGTCAAAGTAACCGATATTCCGGAGATAATGAAATACGGTATCCTTATGACGCCGGGCCTCGTTGTAAACGAAAAAGTCGTTTCGAGCGGTATAATTCCTAAAAGTGAACAGATCCTTCAATGGTTAAAACAAGCTTAAGTAAGGAGAATTAAAATGAAAAAGACTTTTGTCCTGATACTTGCTCTCTTAGCCTTTTCATTAAATTATGCCCAGAGCCCGGGCGGGAAAAGTTCTCCTGAGCTTAAGCCCCGGATAACTTTCGTGGAACTCGGGTCTGTAAGATGCATACCATGCAAACAGATGCAGCCGGTTATGAAATCAGTTGAAAAAAAATACGGCAGACAGATAAAAGTTGTTTTCTACGACGTCTGGAAAGAGGATCAGAAAAAATACAGCCGGCAGTACGGCATAAAGCTCATACCGACTCAGGTTTTTCTGGATGAAACGGGCAAAGAGATATTCAGGCATGAAGGGTTCTTTGCCGAAAAAGAAATTGATAAGTTCCTTCAGTCCAAAGGCCTGAAAATTCTAAACTAAACTATCACAAATTCCTGCGGGTTTAATATGCTGAATGAAATTTTTACCTGGTTAAACTCAGCTCTTTATGGCAATATTTACCTGGCTTCATTTGCCTCTTTTACCTGGGGTATATTAAGCATACTTTTAAGTCCCTGCCACTTATCAAGTATTCCTCTTGTCGTAGGCTACATAACAACTCAGGGCGGCATTTCTCTTAAGAGAACATTCAGCATATCCCTTACATTTGCCTTCGGGATATTAATTACAATAGCCATGTTGGGGTTAATAACACTGCTGCTTGGGCGCCTGATGGGGGATATAGGTTCAACGGGCAACTACCTTGTTGCTGCCGTATTCTTTGCAATGGGGCTCTACCTGCTAGACTTAATTAAACTTCCCTGGAATGCCCTTGGTGTAAGTTCAACAAAATATAAGGGGCTCACGGCTGCATTCCTGCTCGGGCTCCTTTTCGGCATTGGGCTTGGGCCGTGCACATTCGCCTTTATGGCGCCCGTTCTCGGAGTGGTCTTTCAGGCGGCTTCTTCAGAGGTTATGCTGTCTGTGACTCTTCTGACTTGTTTTGCACTCGGCCACTGCACTGTAATTGCCGGGGCAGGAACCCTGAGCAGGGCGGTTCAGCAGTATCTTAACTGGACTGAAAGCTCGAGGCTTATGACTTATACGAAAAGAGCCTGCGGAGTCCTGGTTATTTTAGGCGGACTTTATATTATCATGAATCAGTATTAGAAAACCAGAAATTATAATGTCCTTAAATAATTAGAGCATAAGTTCTGCGGTTTTTTCTTATGTTTGTACGGCAAAAATTCAGACTGTGATATTTAAAGAAAATGAGATAATGAATAAAAAAGTTTTAGTACTATCCTCCAGCCCCCGCAAGGGAGGAAACTCAGATCTTCTGTGTGATCAGTTTCTTTTGGGGGCACAGCAGGCGGGGCATAATCCGGAAAAGATATTCCTGAAGAATAAAAAAATAAACTACTGCACCGGGTGCGGCAAATGCTTTGACGGCGGAAAAAACTGCCCCCAGAAAGACGATATGGCTGAAATACTGGAGAAAATGATAGCCTCCGACGTTATTGTAATGGCAACACCTGTTTACTTTTACACTATGAGCGCACAGATGAAAACTCTGATCGACAGAACCTGCTCACGCTATACGGAAATAAACAATAAGGAATTCTACTGCATTGTGGCTGCTGCCGACAGGACTAAAAAAGCAATGGAAAGAACCCTGGAAGGATTCAGGGGCTTTACTTCCTGCCTCAACGGGGCCCAGGAAAAGGGAACTGTATATGGAACCGGAGCCTGGAAAACAGGCGATATCATTAGAAACAAGGCGATGACGCAGGCATTCGAAATGGGAAAGGCGGTTTAGCTTTTTTCAGAAAAAGAGTGAATAAAATTTGGGTTAATGAGTGAAGGCAAAAATTGTTATATTTACTACCTAATTTTGAAAATTATCGGGTTGTGTTTAAAAGTGAAAATAAGATACCTCTTAATCCTATTCTTAATTCCGTTTTTTCATATAAAGGCTCAGGACGGTTTAATTAGAGATTATTACGACAACGGGCACATGAGATCGGCCATTTATTACGCCAACGACATTCTGCACGGAACTGCAAGGTGGTTCTATGAAAATGGTGTCCTCAAGGAAGAAAAAAACTACGAAATGGGGAAGCTGAACGGCTGGATTAAAACTTATTATGATAACAGCGCCCCCAGGATGGAACTCTTTATTAAAGACGGTAAACGCGACGGTATAGCCAAGGAATATTACGACAACGGCGGCCTTAAGACTTATCTGGTCTATGTGGAAGGCGTGCTGAAGGAAAAGAAAGACTACGGCTACGACGTTACGCTTAAGCCTCCTGCGCCTGAAGGAAAGACCAACGACATGCTTATGAGGGGCGGAGCAAAGAAGAATATTGCTTCAAATGATAATACTTCTGCACCGGGCGCCGAAAATATTATTAAAGGAAGCCCTCCTAAAAGTGATCCTGAGGAATTCTTACTTGCTGCCGAGGAGTACCCGCAGCCTGTAGGCGGAATGGATGCCATTACCTCTAAGCTCGTTTATCCCACGAACGCCCGCAATGCAAAGATTGAAGGGGAAGTTATTGTAAGAGCTTACGTTGATGAGGCTGGGGCAGTCACTAAGACGGAAGTCGTAAAAGGGATCGGTTTCGGCCTTAATGAAGCGGCTCAGGATGCTGTAAAACAGACCATGTTCCAGCCGGGAAGAATTGACGGAAAGCCAGTTAAAGTGCAGATAGTGCTCCCTGTAAAGTTCAAACTCTAAGACTCTTCAAAAGCTCATGGAAATTTGCCGGAAGTAAGCCTGAAATTAAACCAGGCCTGCTTCCGGTTTTCTTTTTTCAAAACATTTCATTGAAACGTTTTAATTCTCTTCAATTTTATTTACTTTTGCCATGCTTTTGCACTTAAATCCATATTTCCCGGCGGTGGCCTTGTGAAGCCTGCCGCCTTCAAGCATTGTTAAAAGAGAATAAAACCGGAGAAATTATAATGAAGTCCTTTTTACTTTCTTCAGCGGTAATCTTAGCATTCGTCCTTAGTTTTACAAACCCGGTTCCGGCACAGAAAACAGATAATAAAAAACCCGGAATAACCATGATAGACCCTGACCGGGATACAACAATAATATCATCTGAACATTTAGGCATTTCTGCCAACACCGTTCCGGGCAGCAGGGTTACTATTAACGGCAGAGCCTTTAAGGTTTACCCTTCAGGCGTTTTTGCAGGACTGCTCGACCTTCAGGTAGGAGAAAATCCTTTTACAATTACTTCCGTCACCCCTTCAGGGGAGACGCTCACGAAATCGTTCCTTATAATTAGGAGAAAGCCGCTTGAGACCACACCTCAGGATTCTCTTGTAATTGAAGACGCCTTAATGGAGCCTTCGCGCGAACTATGGCTTCAGACCGGCGACATTCTGAACGTTAGCTTTAAGGGCACTCCGGGACGCCAGGCGTTCTTTGGGAGCGGAAAGGGAAGCTGGCTTCCTATGACTGAACTGCCTGACTCTGAGACTAACGGCATACGCGGCATCTATCACGGCATTTACAAAATAAGGCCTACAGAAACTGTTCCCCCGATTGCAGTGACTTTCAAGCTGCAGGATTCTACGGGGAAAAGCATTACAAAGGTTTCAAAAGGATTGTTTTCAGTCAGAACAGGCGATTTCCCCCTGGTTGCCGTTACAAAAGGCGACCGCCCTTATCTTAATTTCGGACTTGGTGAAGACCGCCTGGGAGGAGCTAAAATGGGCTTCTTAAACCCCGGCATAAGGCTTAAAATTAACGGCAAAGCTGGAAAACAGTACAGGGTTATGCTAAGCCAAAACCTGGAGGCATGGATCCCTGAAGACGAGGTGGACATTCTGCCTGAGGGTACCTTTATGCCTTATTCACTGACGGGATCGTGGAGCGTTTACGGGGATAATAAATATGACTACATTTCCATCGGACTTAATGAAAAACTCCCTTATACTTCAGTCCAGGACCCTCTAAACCACAGGCTTATTGTGGACGTTTACGGTGCTGTTGCAAACTCCAACTGGATCACGCAGCACTTGACTACAAAAGAAATTAAAAACGTATACTATGAACAGCCTGAAAAAGACGTCTTCAGGATTATAATTGAACTTAAGCACAATCAAAGCTGGGGCTACGGAATAGATTACAGGGGCAGCAGCCTTGTAATTAAGGTTAAAAGACAGCCTGAAAAACTGGACATTGATAAACTCACATTTGTTCTCGATGCAGGCCACGGCGGCGCAAGTCTTGGCGCTGTGGGAGGAACGGGCTCACTGGAGAAGAACATAAATCTTTCAACTGTCATGCACCTGAAGGAGCTTCTTGAAAATGAAGGAGCTAAAGTTATTCTAACGCGTAAAGACGACAGTAATGTGCTTAACAGCGAGAGGGTAAGGACAATTATCAACTCCGGAGCCGATATACTTATAAGCATACATGCAAATGCTCCGGGTGCTTCTTCAGATCCTGAAAAAATTAAAGGCATAAGTACTTACTACAAGTACATTGGCTTCAGGCCCCTTTCAACTTCTATCTATAACCAGGTGCTTAAGACGGGACTTGAACCAAATGGGAACGTGGGAAGCTTCAACTTTACGCTTAATTCACCGACAGAACTGCCTAACGTGCTTGTCGAGCAGGCATTCATGTCTAATCCTGAAGACGAGATGAAACTTACAGACGACAATTTCCGTAAAGAACTGGCCGAAAAGATCGTTAAAGGTGTAAAAGACTTTTTGGAACACTGCGAAGAAAATTAATTTCAGAGGTTAATTTTCGGCAAACTTTAACGATAATGATTATATGATTATTTTTGACTTGGAGGGTATTTGTCCATAAGGATACTAATAGGCGACAGAGATAAAGACACCAGAGATATTATAAAACGGATATTAAGCAGTTCTTGTAAGTGTAAAATAACGGAGATAGAAGAAGTAAGAGATTTTATTACTGCGGCTATAAACCAGGATTTTGATATGGCAATTCTTGACCTGGATATACAGCCGCAGAATACTGATAAAATTATCAGCGTTATCAGATCGGTTCATTCGAACGATAAGCTGCCGCTTGTTGTACTGGCAAGTGCTCTGGATAAAGAAAAGATAATAAGCCTCTTAAAACTGGGTATTGCCGACATAATTCTGAAGCCCATCTATCAGAATTCGGCATCAGACAAATTAAAAGGTCTGCTGAAAGTTATTTCCGATAAGAAACCGGACAGCCAGATGGAAGAAACTTCTGATGAAGCCGAAGAGTCTCAGGATTCTTCAGGAAAAACAAAATTCCTCCTGGTTGAGCATGATAAGCAGTTCCGTTCGCAGTTCACAAGGCTTTATGGTGATAAATATGACATTACAATTGCCGATAACGGGCAGGAGGGCCTGAACCTTTTTGAAAAGTTACGGCCCGGGTTTGTTTTTGTCAGTGAGCAGATAAAGATTATTAATGAAAGAGCCCTGGCGCAGAAGATAAGGGCTATTCCGGGAGGCACGGAAGTAAAAATTTACTTTTTCTCCACCGTTTTGAAATCCACTGCCATGAAATCTAACCTTTTTAACGGTGTGGTGGAAAAGTCTGCTTCAATGGAGACTTTCAACAAGGAGTTCCGTAAAGTTGTCCTCGGGGAAGAAACCAGTCTTTTCCAGAAGGTTGGCAAAGTGCTCAGGAGTGAACTGGCTTCTCAGATCGGTTCAATTTCGGCGGGTGAGTTCAAGCGTGCAATTGGGATGGAGATTTCTTTGATTTCACAGAGCAGTGAAGTAAAGATTGCAAATGAGATCCTGGCATCTGTAGAACTGATAGATGATAAAAAGGAGATATCCGTTACCGTAGGACTCTTTGGAAGCTCAAAGGATATGCTTCTGATTGCGGAGAAAGTAACAGGGGCTCCTGTCCCTTTTAGCGGTCAGGCAATTGAAGCAATCGGCGGGGTAGTAGCAGGGATAAGCGACAGGATAAATCATGTATTATCCCAGAGCGGAATAACCTTAAATCCGCAGTCTTTCAAGGTAAATAACCGTCTTGAGAACAAGCTTAGTTACGAATGGGATATTGAGGTTGGCTTAAAAGGTCCGCAGAACGAGCTGTACAAGGCCGCGGCTTACTGTTCAAAGTTTGTTTAGCACAAAAAACATGCTCACAAAGCAAAAAGCAGGTTGACAAAGGGACTAAACTTCTTTAAATTTGTGGTATGATTTGGTACAACTAAATCATACGCATGGGGCTATAGCTCAGCTGGGAGAGCGCTTGAATGGCATTCAAGAGGTCAGGAGTTCGATCCTCCTTAGCTCCACAATTAAAGCTCGATTTTAACACAAAATCGGGCTTTTTTCGTTTTAAACCATAATGAAAAATTATTTGTGCCGGATTTGTGCCAATTTTACCGGCCTTATGTGAGATCCGACAATTATAATCGGATGCTTATACCGCTGTTATATCAATTTTCTTCAATTTATTAAAAGCCAGCAGAATAAACATTACTGAAAAGAAAAGAGCAATAAGAATGTGGCTTAGCGCCGGAGTATTGTTTGTAAAACTCGTTATGCTGCCGAATACATTAACATAACTCATTAGCTTGCTTGAACTTATAACTGTCTGAACATCTTCCCGCAGCATTAAATATGCAATGAACCCCACGGTGAAATTGGCAAAACCCGGCCTCATAAAAAATACTGATAATGAAAAATTCATGGAACTGAACAGTAAATTCAGCATTACTACCAGTACTAAAAATGATATGTTAAGGCCGTCAAATGAGCTTGCTAAAAAGAATGAAAATATTACTGCAAAAGCAGCCTGCGGCAAAAGCATGGTAAACCACCTGTTCATAACAACCCTGGAATAACCGGTCTTTCTTAAAACATTGGTTACAATCATCCCAGATTCAATGTCCACCGCCAGAAGATTGTACTGATTAAAAGAAAAGAGCAGCGGAAAAAAGACCGCAACATATATCTTCGATATCACCGTGTTATTTGCACCCATGCCTGCCGTTAAGCTTAAAACAAAAGCAAAACCCAGTAATCCGAATATGAGGTACAGGCTTTGAGTTTTTAATCCCAGCATTTTATAATGAAATTCTGAAAGCACAAATCTTAATTTGTGAGCTATATATGGGAATATTCCGCCCGATATCTTTTCATTGTAATCATATTCGGTAAGCCTGCGGCTGATAATAAATCCTCCACCAATAGTAAGGATGGAAACAGCAATATTAGCAATTAGAGGAACTGTTGAAAGGGGAGTGCTCCCGTCACCTGTTTTGTAGAGCCCGGAGATTACGCTGATTGCCGTAACCATCAGGTATACTGCTGTCCAGGCAATGAGTGTCATAAGGTCATTTTTTATCCAGACAATTAAAATGACCGATAAAACTATCGGCCAGAATCCGGCTCTGAGTGCCGTTGAAAGTAAGGCAAAAATATAATCTGAAAATTGGAATGCGGAAGTGCTGCTGATAATATTCTGCACAAATGCCGTCAGATATAGAGGTAAAACATTAAAGACCACAAAGTAAATAAAATATGTGGCGATAAGCCCCCAGAAATACCTGAATTTACCAAGCCTCACAACCTCTGCATCCCGCACCCGGCTGTTCAGGCTCTCCCTGAAATGAGTAATAATAAAATAGATGCAGTTGATGAGAACCAGGAAAAGAACAATTGTATCATACGATTTAAGTATTGCCTTACCGGAAACAAACCCCTGGCTTTTAATTGCCATATCTGTAACCATCCAGCATATAACGCCATAGAGGAAGAGGAGGCTTAAGTATGTGGAATTAAGCATCTGCTTTAAAGAATTGTAAATGAAGCCGTGCATGCTCTTAGCCCCGCGTGATTATTTTGTAAACATCTTCAAAACGGGCTTCTGCCTCTTCACCAATGTTATCATTCTGCCCGGAGCTGTAGATTATCCTCGTTTTTCCATCAATAGCTATTTTGCGGAGTATCCTTTGCGGTTCAACCATCAAGGCTTCACTTTTACTAAGAAGTATTTGCTTTACAGAATATCTGCTGTCACTCAATAGTTCTGCAGGCTTACCCTGAAACGCAATTTCCCCATTTTTAAAAATCAGCATCCGGTCACTCAAATAACCCATCTCTTCAATAATATGCCCCACATAAAGTATTGTCTTATTATGCCTGAACTTGTCCAGGAAATTGTGGAATCTCTCGCGCTCTTCAGCATCCAGATTGTTTGTGGGTTCATCCAGTAAAATAATCTCGGGATCATGAATTAAAGCCTGTGCAATGCCGGCCCTTTGCTTTACACCTCCCGACAAGTACCCGCAAGGGATCTTCAGATAGCTTTTAAGATTAAGTTCACCTGTAAAGTATTCAATCCTTTCTTTTCTGCGCGCTTTATCTTTTATGCTGCTTAGGACAAGCATGTAATCAAGAAGATCATAAACTGTCATCCTGTTGTAGAGCCCAATTGCCTGCGGCAGGTATCCTATCTTTGACCTCCAAAGCGCGCTCTGTGTATTTATCTCTTTACTGTTATAGAAGACCTTCCCGCTTTCAGGCTTTAGCAGGCCTGTCTGGATCTTAAGCAGTGTTGTTTTTCCGCAGCCGTTAGCGCCTGCAATTCCTGTTATACCATAACCGAAGGAGGCCGATATATTACCGAGGACTTTCTTTTCACCGAAGGACTTGGATATATTGTTAAGTTCAAGCATACTTTATCCGCTTTTTAGAAGGTTGAAACAAAGTTCTTAGGAACCTTTATGTCAGAAAGCTCAAAGACCTTAAGTTTCTCTTTGTTTATCATAAAGATCAGATTTAATGTTCCTGTTCCGTATAAGTCAGCCAGAAGCACTTTTGTCTGATTAAATTTCTTTCCTTCTTTGAGGGACTTAA